>NZ_JBFTQB010001125.1:0-1742 GCF_056398785.1 Paenibacillus sp. 01T422
ACACAAATGTACCTACATATCTTATTCGGTAAAAGCTTGAGAAATCAGGCTTTTTTATTTTTATGTAGGCACATTTGTGTCATCTAAAAATGCACAAATGTGCCTATATTGTCGTCCAGTGACACAAATCAACCTACATTGTAATGAAGTATCCAGATTGCCTAGTATTTTATTGATGTGGCAAAAAAGATTTATTAATAAATAGCTAATGTTTATAAAGACGAAAATATATGGAAGCAAAGATAAGACTGCCACAATAGATTCAGAAATTAAGTTTACATTGCCATAGATGAACAAAGATCCAGCGCAGGGACTACCAAGCCCCTCAAAACGGTGGATCTTTTGTTATTGAACAGTTAAAAACTCCTTGATGGCATCTACAATTGCAGAGGCGATTTTGTTTTGGGTGCTTTCCGAGAATAGGGCCATTTCTTCTTCAGAATTTGATAGAAACCCCGTTTCTACAAGTGCTGCAGGCATTGTCGTATCCTTGATGACCTTATAGTTGGCTTGCTTGACATGTCGATCAGGAAAGCCAGTATCTTCAAGAACATGATTTTGAATGATTTGAGCGAAAGAAATGATGTTTTCAACGCGAGTAAAAGGTTTCCGTGCCTCTAATATTGGAGGCGGCTTTATTGGCATGAATGGATAGATAGACATCTGCGGGAATTCGATTCGCCAATGTTGCCCGATCTTCAAGAGGGATAAATGTATCATCGCTTCTCGTTCCTAATCAAGCAGGACAAGTGCAAATCTTGGGTAGAACAATGGAACGTAAGTCTGATCAAAGATGGGCTCGATCACAGATCGGCTACGTACCACAAACTCAAGGACAAGGGCAGTTTCCGATCTCGGTTTTTGAAGCGGTTCTACTTGGCAGATGGGGAACTTCATTTGCCTATTTACGTCGGCCATCCAGTAAGGACAAAGATATCGCGGAGCGCATGCTGAAGATAGTGGGTTTGCAAGACTTCAAGGAGCAGGACTGCCGATCCCTTTCTGGCGGACAGAAGCAACGACTGAACATTGCCAGAGCCCTTGTTAGAGAGCCTCGTATCCTTCTTTTGGATGAGCCTACAACTTTTTTGGATCGAGAATCTCAAGAAATGCTCACAAGTCTCATTGATGATCTGCGTAAATCTTTAAACGTATTGGTGTTGATGATTACTCATGAGCATGGTTACGTTAAAGGTATATCTGATCGAACGGTGCTGCTTCAAGCAGGGACAATGTCACACTTGATGGAGACGAATATATGACACTAGCAGTTTATTTCCAGTTACCCGTATTTCAACAAGCTATGTTGGTCTCCATATTAGCAGGCGCAACCTTTTCATTATTGGGTATCGTCATTGTCATGTTGAAATTGACAACGATCCGGTTCGCACTGATGCACATGGCTCTTTTAGGTGGAGCAGTTGGTATGCTGTTGGGGACGACTCCACTTATAGGAGCGACTGCGGGTATTGTCGTTAGCTGCTAAAAGGCAATGCTGAAAAGTTAGGTATTTCTATTAAATAATACGAATACAATTCCAAAACCGCCATCTTCCCAGTATATTCTGTGGAAGATGGCGGTTTTGGTGTTTTAAATTACAATGGGTGACTCAATTACTTGGTAAGTAAAATAAAATCCATGGGATATACGGATATCTAAAAGTTTACGAACAAAAAGGAGCTGGGTCTTGTATGCCGCATAGGGGGATTACAGAAGTTTGTGGTCTCATATATCCGTAATAT
>NZ_JBFTQB010001126.1:0-1740 GCF_056398785.1 Paenibacillus sp. 01T422
GACTGATACTCTGCCAGCAGTAGGGTGTAGCGCCCAACCCATCTTCATTTTTGAACTCATACTAGCCCTCCGCACTTTTAGGTCGTACTACTTATCTTCGTCAATTCTATTATACTGCCAGAGTCCTAATTTGGCGATATATGGAAGAATAATGTCGAAAAACAATAAAATATGACCCCCACCAGGAATAGCGGGAGCCGAAGACATACGCTTACTTAAACTAATCATTAGCAACAGTGCTATGTGTCAGCATTTCACCCTACTGCGCCGCATCTGGCGAGTTTCCCCCAATCTCAACACACCCTACTAAGCTAATAAACTGGCTGATACATATCTCGAACGAATCTCAATCAGTTCAGGCGCATCCATTAATTTTACACCAACAAGCCAATTTACATAGCAAAAGCCCAAGCATTGAATACGCCTGAGTTCTGTGAACATGTAAATGTGGCTTCAATATTCTATTTCCTCACAAGCGACACATCACTCCACATGTGTGGAGTAATCAGTGAGAACAAGAGCTATTGCTTACTTCCAAACTCATCGAGCAATGCACGCACTTCACTAGTTGAATTTGTATTCATTAAGTTATTTCTTAATTCGCTTGCTCCTCGGAATCCACGGACATAGATTTTAAAGAAGCGAGTCATAGGCTTGAACTGACGCGGCTCCCGTGCTGAATATTGATCATGGAGATCCAGATGCAACCGTAGAAGGTTAAGCAATTCCCCACTACTATGCTCCCGCGGCTCCTTCTCAAAGGCGAAAGGATTATGGAATATACCGCGCCCGATCATAATTCCATCTACACCATACTGTTGTGCGAGCTGTAACCCGACTTGACGGTCAGGTATATCTCCGTTAATGGTCAACAGTGTATCCGGTGCCACCTCATCGCGAAGCTTCTTAATCTCCGGGATTAGCTCCCAATGAGCGTCTACTTTACTCATTTCCTCTCTTGTCCGCAGATGAATGGATAGATTAACGATATCTTGTTTCAAGATATGGGTTAGCCAATCACGCCATTCGTCTATAGCACTGAACCCCAGCCTTGTTTTTACGCTTACGGGCAGTCCTCCGACTTTGGCTGCTTGAATGATCTCACCTGCAACATCAGGACGACAAATCAAGCCACTTCCTTTCCCATTCTCCGCAACGTTGGCTACAGGACAGCCCATATTGATATCGATACCTCTAAACCCTTGTTTCGCCATGCCGATACTCATCTGACGGAAGTATTCCGGCTTATCTCCCCATATGTGCGCGACGATAGGCTGTTCATCCTCTGTGAAAGTCAAACGCCCGCGAACGCTGTGGTTCCCCTCCGGGTGACAATAGCTCTCCGTGTTCGCAAACTCCGTAAAGAAAACATCGGGTCTTGCAGCTTCGCTCACGACATGGCGAAATACAACATCCGTCACATCTTCCATGGGAGCCAATACAAAAAAAGGGCGTGGCAATTCGCGCCAAAAATTATTAATCATATCATAAACCTCTCTATAGAAATCAGGACTATTCAATATCCCAATTCATCTCACTTATTAGCTATTCGTTCCATTGCCAACCTTGCACAAAGTAAAATAAAATTAGCTGCCTTCGCCGGCTGCAGTGGGAAGATAGCGATCTAGGAAGAACGCGCGGCCAGGTCCATAAACTCCCATTTTATCCATGAGGGACAAGACCATATCTTCGAATGAGCTTCTCTCGATATTTTAGAACATTTGATATAGATAGTTCCAC
>NZ_JBFTQB010001127.1:0-1738 GCF_056398785.1 Paenibacillus sp. 01T422
GTCGTATTCGTTGCTGGTATGGCCAAAATGTTTAACCAGCGCGATCTGAATGATTCATTTCTTCTGCATAAAGAGCTCGGATTCGGCCCGCGGTTTGTAGACACAACACTACGTGTAAGCTATCCAACTCTACCTTCCCTTGCGATTAAAAGAAGGATGAAGCTGGAGCTGCTTGCGGAAGAAATGCGGGTGCTTTATGTAGCGTTGACAAGAGCTAGAGAAAAGCTTTATTTGCTGGGCACTGTCAAATCATTGGATAAGCTCTTGCGCGGATGGGGCAGGCATCTGTCCAGAACGGAATGGTATTTGCCTGATTTTGAACTGGCGAAAGCCAAAAGCTATCTCGATTGGGTAGGTCCAGCCCTGCTTCGGCATCCTCACGCCAGTCTCTGGAGAGAACGTTTGGGAATTAGCGAAGGTTCTTCCGGGATGCGATTATTGGATGATCCTTCGGCATGGAAACTGACGGTCATCAAGCCGGAAAGCTTGCTAACGGATGAAGCGTTGGAAGAACACAACTTGACCCCTGATGGAGATCGAATGGACAGCATTCGCCGGATTGAGGCCGTAACGACGACGGGTGAGTGGCAGGAATGGTTAGATGACCGGCTGTCATGGTCGTATTCGTACCCTGAAGCACCTAAGCTTTTTGCGAAAACGACGGTTTCCGAAATGAAGCGTCTGTCGGAGCTGAATCGAATCGCGGATGAGATGGAAATGCCGATCGCAACGGAAATCATAGCTCAGGGAGCGACGACGTCGCCTTCGGGGAACGAAAGGTCCATGATTTGGCGCAGGCCTAAATTTATGGAAGAGAAGAAGCTGTCAGCAGCGGAAAAAGGAACGGTTGTCCACGCCGTCATGCAAAATCTCTCCTTGCAGGAAGTGCCCACTGAGGAGAGTATCCGGGGGACGCTGCAAGAAATGCTGAATAAGCAAACGTTAACCGCTGAGCAAGGTGAAGTGGTGGATATTCCAGTTGTACTGCGCTTTTTCGAGACTGAGGTTGGAAAGCGGATGCTTCAGGCAAGGCATGTACAACGCGAGGTGCCCTTCAGCTATGGGCTGCAAGCAGACGAGGTTTATACGGGAACAGATCGTTCAACGAGCGGTGAAACGGTATTGATTCAAGGAGTCATCGATTGTTTGTTTGAGGATGAGCTGGGACTGGTACTGGTTGATTATAAAACAGATGCGGTGAAAGGCAACAGTGATATGGAGCTGAAGCTGCGGTATGAGAAGCAAATTTCTCTCTATACACGTGCCGTGGAACATATTTGGAAACGTCCAGTTCATGGAAAGTTTCTGTATTTCTTTGATGGAGCGAAGCTGCTCGAAATGTAAGGTGGAGGATGAAGAATGCGAATTTTGCACACGGGTGACTGGCATTTTGGCCGAACGCTGGAAGGGCGAAGCCGTCTGGAGGAGCAGTCTGCTTTTGTGGACGAGCTAGTAGGAATCGTAGAAGACCAAGAGATTGATTTGGTCTTAATCGCAGGAGACATCTATGACAGTGTGAATCCTCCGGCAGCTGCTGAACAGCTTTTCTATGAAAGTATTGCGCGTCTCGCTGATGGTGGACAACGTCATGTTGCCATCATCGCGGGCAACCATGATCATCCGGATCGCCTCGCAGCAGCAGCACCGCTTGCGGGCAAACAAAGCATTACAYTGATCGGTTTGCCTGTGCCTGAAATCCAATCGGTAGGAATCGCTCGAACTGGAGAGCTGGCGTTCC
>NZ_JBFTQB010001128.1:0-1735 GCF_056398785.1 Paenibacillus sp. 01T422
CATGTTATACCATCTATTAATGGGATCTAAACTTTTGTGAAACAGGTGATCGAATGAAAATAACGAAAACGAAATTCGTTTCGGCCATCGTTATCGTGGTTGCGCTCGTAACCAGTTACCTGTTTATGGGACCGCAACCGACTAACTCGGGAAAATTGTCTACACCTACCGCGGCAGCTGCACTTCAGCCGGAGAAACAGCTGGAATCCCAGGGATCAGTTGAAGAGAAGAATCAGGCTGCTCAACAGCCCGGTTCTTCTACAGCTGAACCCGCGGCAGCTCAGTCATCCAAGGATCAACCGGTAAGTACGGTTAAGCCGCCAGAGGTAACTCCTGCGCAAACACCGGAACCAACAAGTGTAGTTCCCGCTAAAGAATCCGACAAAGACTCTCCAAAGGAAACGCCTTCACCTGCTACCAGTCAAACTGCTGCCAAGCAAGAACTTGATCCTAAGACAGGGAAAGATAAATACTTAACAGAGCCAGTTCCGTCTGGTAAACCTTTGCCTGTTGAACCTCAGAGCACCAAAATTTCTGACAAGGCAATGACTGCTACGCTATCCGTTACCTGCTTGACAATTCTGGATAACATGAAGCTGCTGGATAAGGAAAAGGTGGAACTGGTGCCGAAGGATGGGGTTATCTTCCCTGCCACGAAGGTAACGTTCTACGAAGGCGAATCCGTCTTTAATGTGCTGCAAAGGGAAATGAAGAAGCATAAAATTCATATGGAATTTGTGAATACACCCATCTATAATTCCGCGTATATCGAAGGAATCAACAATCTCTACGAATTTGACGTCGGAGAACTCTCGGGTTGGATGTTCAAAGTCAATGGCTGGTTTCCCAATTACGGAAGCAGTCGGTATCAGTTGAAAGAAGGAGACGTCATTGAATGGGTCTATACATGCGACTTAGGACGTGACGTTGGCGACACCTATAATGCTATTGGRGCAACCAAACAATGAAAGATGCTTTCTCCAGCTATCATCCTCTTGTTAACTTTTTTTATTTTGTGATGGTCATTGCTTGTTCGATGTTTTTCTTGCATCCTGTATGCTTGCTCATTTCTCTGTTTTTCTCCTTTACCTACTCGATCTATCTAAACGGTATAAGGGCGATTCGATTTAATTTTCTGGTTATGCTGCCGATGCTGATTATAACGGCACTCATCAACCCTGCGTTTAACCACGAGGGAGTAACGATACTGACCTATTTGGACAACGGGAATCCGCTCACTTTGGAATCCATTACGTTTGGCGCGGCTTCAGCGACTATGCTGATAACGGTCATCAGTTGGTTTTCTTGTTACAATGCCGTGATGACATCCGACAAGTTCATTTATCTGTTTGGCAAACTCATCCCGGCATTGTCATTAATTTTTTCGATGGTGCTGCGATTTGTACCGACATTCAAGGCGCAATTCCAAAGGGTTTCGGATTCACAAAAGTGTATTGGCAGAGATATCTCGAATGGCAGCGTGATCTCACGTGTGAGGCATGGCATCCGCATTATGTCGATCATGATCACCTGGGTGTTAGAAAATGCCATAGAAACATCGGATTCCATGAGAAGCCGCGGATACGGCCTGAAGGGAAGAACGGCTTATTCTAACTATACGTTTGACCGACGTGATCAATTGGCTCTTGGTGCCCTGGTCATTGTTGGAGGGTACGTCTTGATAAGCTCATTACGCGGAGCCATGTATTTCAGGTATTATCCGTCGATGAAAGGG
>NZ_JBFTQB010001129.1:0-1731 GCF_056398785.1 Paenibacillus sp. 01T422
ACAAATATGCACCGAACCTTAAGAAGCTGCTGAATGACCATCCGGATTGGAAAAAGCAAATTTCAACAGATGAAGGAAGCATCTATGCCTTCCCATTCTTGCGTGGCGATGACAAAGTCAGAGTGTTCTTCGGGCCATCGGTCCGCCAGGATTGGCTGGATAAGCTAGGCCTCCAGATGCCGACGACAATCGACGAATGGTACACCGTCCTCAAAGCATTTAAAGAGAAAGACCCGAATGGCAACGGCAAAGCGGATGAAATTCCGATTTATTTGGACAAAAATTTGTTTGCTACCGATGCGCCTTTCCTTGGAGCTTGGGGGATTAACTACAGCTTCTATCAGGACGGGGGCAAAGTGAAATACGGTCCGATTCAGCCTGAATACAAAGAATTCCTGACCACGATGAACAAATGGTACAAGGAAGGCTTGCTGGATAAGGACTTCGCAGCGCCTAACGATAAACTCTTCGACAACAAAATGACGACCAATCTCATAGGAGCAACAGTTTCATTTAATGGGGGAGGTATTGGCAAATATGCAGGACTCATGAAGGACAAAGATCCCAAATTCGATCTGGAAGCGGCTCCTTATCCGGTAATGAAAGCAGGCGATAAAGCGATTTGGGGGCAAAAGGATTTTGCCTATAACGGTGTTGGAGCAGCGATTTCGACAGCCAATAAGAACCCTATCGAAACCGTCAAATGGCTTGATTATGCTTACGGTGATAAAGGTGATCTCCTCTTCAACTACGGGGTTGAGGGCACTAGCTACAAGATGGAGAATAGCAAAGCAACCTTCCTTCCCGAGATTTTGAATCCTCCGGCAGGGACCAGCATTCAGCAAGCGATTGCCAAGTATAATCGGGCAACGTGGAGTGCTCCTTTTGTACTCAGCGATAATTTCCAGATGCAATATCTGGCTTTGCCTCAGCAGAAGAAGGCTTTGGAAGTCTGGTCGAAGCCAACGGCTGAGCGGAAGATCCCGCTTGTTTCTCCAACTCAGGATGAAAGCAGTAAATTCGCATCGATTGTAACGGACATTCAAACGTATCAAGATGAGATGCTGTTGAAATTCATTATGGGGGTCGAACCGATCAGTAACTTTGATCAATATGTGAAAAAGATTCAGAGCATGGGGATTGATGAAGCGGTCAAAATCCAGCAAGGGGCTCTTGAGCGTTTCAATAAACGATAAGCAATCATTGAATGAGGGGATGAACCGTGTTTGTTTATCCCCTCGTTTTCTTGCAGAAACCTGAAAGAAAGGATAGGGAGACGATGAGGCAAAGTCCTGCAAATGGTGCGGCTGAGCATGCCGTCACGACAACGAAAACATATCGCAATCCGACTGTCCTGCAAACCATACGCGCTGATGTGAAACGGCACTGGTCCATTTACGTCATGGCACTTCCCGTCATTGCTTATTACCTCATATTTCATTATGGACCGATGTACGGATTGCAAATCGCCTTTAAGGACTTTTCGCCAGCGAAAGGGATTTTGGGAAGCCCATGGGTCGGTTTTAAACATTTTGAAAGCTTTTTTAACGGGATTTACTTCTGGCGCTTAATTAAAAATACCATCCTGATCAACTTATATGATCTGTTATTTGGTTTCCCGGCGGCGATCCTACTGGCGCTGCTGCTCAATGAAATCCGCCATAGTGTATTTAAGCGGGTTGTCCAGTCTATCTCTTATTTGCCGCATTTCATCTCCATCGTGGTTGTGGC
>NZ_JBFTQB010001130.1:0-1731 GCF_056398785.1 Paenibacillus sp. 01T422
GGGTGGAACGTTGCTAGGAACTAAAATTTTAACCGCAATCATCGTAGGATTTGTTGCTGCTAAGTTTCTGGGCAGTGGCATGATTAGCGAGGGCTTCTTTGCCGGTATTTCGGTTTTGGCCATCGTAGCGGCCATGAATGACACAAATGGTGGATTGTACATGGCTTTAATGGGACAGTTCGGTAAGAAAGAAGATGTTGGCGCTTACTCCGTAATGAGTTTGGAATCCGGGCCATTCTTTACCATGATCTCATTAGGAATTGCTGGCTTAGCAGCTTTCCCTTGGCAGACATTCGTTGGTGCGATTTTGCCATTGATCGTGGGTATGATCTTAGGAAATTTGGATAAAGAAATGCGTGAATTTTTATCCAAAGCTGTTCCTGTTTTAGTTCCGTTTTTTGCTTTTGCTTTGGGAGCAGGTTTGAATCTTCAGACGGTTTGGAAAGCAGGCTTCCTTGGAGTCTTGCTAGGTATTGGCGTCGTCGCTGTTACGGGTCTTACCTTGACCCTTATTGACCGCTTGATCGGTGGAAACGGCATTGCAGGCATATCAGCAGCTTCGACAGCAGGAAACGCAGCAGGTGTTCCGGCAGCTGTAGCCGCGGCGAATGCCGCTTATGCTCCGCTCGTGCCATCTGCTACAGCACTGGTAGCTTCATGCGTAATCGTAACAGCTATTCTTGTTCCGATCGTAACAGCTTGGTATGCCAAAAAAATTGGAGCTAAGAGTCAAATCAATTAAATCGTTCTAGATTTGCATGGGAGGAACTGCACCATGAAACAAATTGCCATCATTGCAGATGACTTGACCGGAGCTTCCGATTCAGGTGTTCAATTTGCAAGAAARGGTCTGCAAACGCAAGTGTTTTTTGATAGCGAGCAAGTTTCTAAACAACAACAGACGATGGAGGCTATTGTCATCGATACGGACAGTCGTTCTGTTGCGCAAGAGATCGCATATGCCAGGGTGAAGGAAGCTGCCTGTCATATTGATCAAGCGGTATTCCCACATATTTATAAGAAAATGGATTCTACACTTCGCGGAAATCTGGGTGTTGAAATCGACGCTGTGATGGATGTCATTCCATTCGACTTTGCAGTCGTTGCCCCAGCTTTCCCTAAGATTGGCCGCACCACTTCCCAAGGCATTCATTATTTGAATGGAGTTCCGGTCAGTGAAACCGAAATCGCCAATGATCCGAAATGCCCGGTTAAAGAATCGGATTTAGTGAAGTTGTTTTCATCGCAATCCAAACGCAAAGTTGGCCTTATTCCTTTAGAAATATTACGTGCAGGGAAAGATCAGGTACACCAGAACATAAAGTCACTCCTAGAAGCTAAAACTGAACTCATCGTTTTTGATGCAACGTCAGAAGAAGATATCGGGCATATCGCTGAATGGGTTGCTCAAACAAGCTACAAAACGCTATGGGCAGGTTCGGCAGGTTTGGCTGATTTCCTCCCTAGCGCCTTATCGCTTCCTGTTCATGCAAGTGAATCTGCTCCGCAATCACTTAGCGGGACGAAACCTGTGATGCTAGTCGCAGGAAGCATTTCACAGGTGACTCGTGGGCAAGTCGCTGCTTATAACAAGGAGCCGCAAGTCGTCGCTGTAGAATTAAACACGGTACAAGCTATCGCTTCTGAAGAAGGTCTAAAGACAGAGATTGAACGTTGTAGAGATGAGCTTCAAGCTGCGTTAAAGAACCGTTTCGATGTTTCTCTGTGCGC
>NZ_JBFTQB010001131.1:0-1730 GCF_056398785.1 Paenibacillus sp. 01T422
CTCCTACATCAATGCCTCGTGTTGGCTCATCCAGGATGAAGAGGTCACAGTCTGTTGCCAACCATTTGGCGATAACTACTTTTTGCTGATTACCGCCGCTCAGGCTCTTCACAGGCTGGGTTACTTTATTTATTTTAATATTTAATTCCTTTACCTTCCGGTCTACGGTTTGATCCTCGATTTTTCGATTAATCACCTGCCATTTGCTCACTTTTTTCGGAACTGTGATTGTAATATTTTGCGTAATACTCATATCCAAAAATAACCCAGATTGTTTTCTATCCTCTGTTGCGAAGCCAAACCCCAACTCAACCGCGTCGGCTGGATTACGCAAATGAACCTGTTTTCCTTTCCAGTACATCCTGCCCGTGTCCGGCTTCCAATCGCCGAATAAAGTACGGGCCAATTCCGTTCTACCTGCGCCAACTAACCCCGAGAAACCTACAACTTCACCTTTGCGTACGCTGAAATTCACATTGTTGAAATAAGGCTTAAGCGACAAATTCTCTACCTTCAATACTTCTTCACCGAAATTAGAAGCCTTGGATGGGAACAATTCATTCAATTCACGGCCTACCATTAGATTAGCTATCGAACGTTCGGTTAGCTCTGACATCGGTAATGTCGCTACATTCTGTCCATCGCGCATAACGGTTACGGTGTCACAGAACAGGCGCAACTCGTTCAAGCGATGCGAAATATAGATAATGGAGGTGCCCCGTTCTTTAAACTTGCGAATCAGTTCAAATAGTCGGGCGCTTTCTCTTTCCTCAAGTACAGCTGTCGGTTCATCCATAATGAGGATGCTTGCGTCAAGCGATAACGCTTTCACAATTTCAACAATTTGTTGTTGACCTATACTTAATGAATGAATCTTTGCGTTGGGGTCCAGATCCAAATGAAAGCTTTCCAGGAGCTGCCGTGTTTCAGCGACCATGTTTTCCTTATCCGTGAATACGCCCAACTTGCGAGGCTCTCTCCCCAAAAACACATTCTCTGCAACCGTCATATGGGAGATTAAATTCAATTCCTGATGAATAATACCAATTCCCAGCTTCTGAGAACTCGTAGGTGAATGGATTTTAACCTGTCTTCCATCTAGCAGAATTTCTCCTTCATCCGGTTCATGAATACCCGCGAGTATTTTCATCAAGGTAGATTTGCCTGCGCCATTCTCTCCCACTAATGCGAGAACTTCGCCCCGTTTTAACACCAGATTCACGTTATCAAGCGCGCTCATGCCATTGAAAGCCTTACTAATATTTTTCATTACCAGCATCCCATGATTCTCCTCCTCTTCTCACCATCCATACTTTGATGATAGAGGTTTTGACCCTTGGCAACAATGAATAAAACGATGTTAAAACTTCACTTTCCTGCGGAATCACAGACGTTTCTAATCCATTTTCTTCTGTTTGTACAAGACTGCCAGCATGAGGATTCCCTTAAGAATGCCTTGTAGGTAAGGCGACACATTTTCAAGATTCATGTAGTTACTAATCATGCTTAGAATGAGCACACCGCAAGCGGTGCCCCAGATTGTCCCTTTTCCGCCCGATAAATTGGCGCCACCAATGACAATGGCTGCAATCACATCTAGCTCATAGGTAGTCGCTGAGGATGACGTAGAGATGGAGTTCAGCCTTGAGGTCTCCAGAACGGCTCCGACTCCTGCCGCCAGCCCGCTAATGCCAAAGGCAATAATCGTCACCCAGTGCATAGGTGTACCG
>NZ_JBFTQB010001132.1:0-1729 GCF_056398785.1 Paenibacillus sp. 01T422
GTGAAGGGACGCGAAATTCTAGCGGACTTTGCATGACATTTTAAACCGGTGGAACACTGTTAGAGATAACGAATGTCAGTAATTATTCATCCAATATAGAAGAGAAAGAAGGTATGAACATGGATTTGTGGTACACAGAGAAACAGACAGATAGCTTCGGCATTACAGCGAAAGTAAAAGAGACTTACGTAAGAGAGCAAACGGATTTTCAGGATCTCTCGATGATCGAAACGGAAGAGTGGGGAACGATGCTCACACTAGACGGCATGGTCATGACAACAGTAAGAGACGAGTTCGTCTATCATGAAATGGTTGCACACCCAGYGCTTGTTACTCATCCGAACCCTGAGAATGTACTTGTTGTGGGCGGCGGCGACGGCGGCGTTATCCGTGAGATCATGAAGCATCCGAAAGTGAAAAAAGCCGTTCTAGTCGACATCGATGGCAAAGTAATCGAGTACTCCAAAAAGTACCTGCCTACCATTGCCGGCGAATTGGACAACCCGCGCGTTGAAGTTATCGTGAACGATGGCTACATGCACATTCATGATCACAAAAATACATACGATGTTATCATGGTCGATTCCACAGAGCCAGTTGGCCCAGCGGTTGAACTGTTCTCTAAAGGTTTCTACCAAGGCATTTATGATGCGTTAAAAGAAGATGGAATCTTCGTTGCACAAACGGACAACCCTTGGTTCAAAGCAGATCTGATCCAAACGGTTAACCGTGACGTTAAAGAAATCTTCCCGATCGTACGCGTATACAGCGCGAACATCCCTACGTACCCAAGTGGTCTATGGACTTTCACAATGGGCAGCAAAAAACATGACCCTCTTCAAGTCGAAGAAGCTTCCATTCCGGAATTCCCGACGAAGTACTATACAGCACGCCTGCATAAAGCAGCGTTTGTTTTGCCTAAATTTGTTGAAGACTTGATTAAATAAGTGAAAAAGCTGTCCACCCTTGTGAGAGGGGGGCGGCTTTTTTTTGTGATGTCACCCTACTACCCGAACCCCATAACTCCGACCGCCAGTTTACGGACACAGAAGCCGTTATTCTGCGAAATCCAGCTAGATTTGAATGGTATCGGACTCAGGAGCCGTTATCTACTGATTTTGTCGCTGTTTTAGGCAGTTTCATGGCCGATAACGGCACGTGAGTCCGTTAGAAACTAAACTTGTCCCAAAAGTAGCGAATAGAGTCACCTCAGTCCGTTAGCAGACAGATAATGCTCGTAGGGGTAAGCTAGCGGTCGAAAGAGCACCACCAATAGAGCCAGCTAGTTAAAGTACCGTGAATCGCACCAATAAAGCCAGCTAGTTAAAGAACCGTGAATCGCACCAATAGAAGCCAACTAGTTAAAGAACCGTGAATCGCACCAATAGAGCTAACTAGTTAAAGTACCCTGAATCCCGCGAACAGCCGCCCACCCACCAATCCCCCAAGTAGCTACTTTTTTTACGGACACAGAAGCCGTTATTCTGTGAAATTCAGCTAGATTTGAGTGGTATCGGACTGAGGAGCCGTTATCTACTGATTTTGTCACTGTATCAGGCAGTTTCATGGCCGATAACGGCTCGTGTGCGGCTAGAATAAGAAGTGGACACATCCGTTAAGTGACCCCAATAATAGACTTAACGAATAGGGGGGTGTCCGCCAATGGGAGAGCAACGCCAACGATATAACGAAGATTTTAAAAAAGAAGCAGTAAAATATGTTCAGGAAC
>NZ_JBFTQB010001133.1:0-2606 GCF_056398785.1 Paenibacillus sp. 01T422
TGTCATCACATTATTAGGAATTATACTTACACTGATTTCATTAATGAAACTTGCTATTAGAAGCTCTATTTTTCCTGTCGGTAGCAACCTAAAACACAAAATAATAGTTTTTGCACTTTACTCGTTGCTAGGAGTTTTAATAATATTTGTCTTATTAATAATAGTTATCTTTTTTGAGCAAGGAGCTACGTAATTCAATATTCATTTTGATACATAATTAACTTGTTTAAGCGCTATTTCTGTAGAATATTATAATAAATAAACACCATTCCATTATTATAATGATTAACCACCGGAGTTAAGTTTAAGGAGGATAATTTAATGCAAAATTCATCGTGGCTACAAATTAGAAATGGGGTAGTCTATATCCACAAAAGAACTTGTCCAATAACCCCTCTTACTCAAACAGAAGAAAAATTCAATAAAGAAGTTCAAGATGGAACATGGTTACATTTGACCTCGAAGAAGAGGCGATTAAGTGTTATGAAGAAAGCTACTACTCAAGTTTATTTACTCGAGACAAATGCATGCTTTGTCAGCAATGATGCGTTAACACATCAATCCACCACGAAGAATGCATTGCCAATCCGTTCTACTTCAACCTCAGTTAATCGTAGATAGGTCGATACCAAGCGCAAAAAGTCTTAGTCACG
Organism: Paenibacillus sp. 01T422; assembly: GCF_056398785.1. Taxonomy (NCBI): domain Bacteria; kingdom Bacillati; phylum Bacillota; class Bacilli; order Caryophanales; family Paenibacillaceae; genus Paenibacillus; species Paenibacillus sp. 01T422. Next base: position 654 of record NZ_JBFTQB010001133.1, read on the forward strand.
GGAATTCCTTATCTTAGTACTCCCCTTACAAGCTAAATCACAAAAATAACAAAACCCCTTATTACATAAGGGATTAAGCTACTGCGCACACAAGCTTAAACAACCCTTCTTTCATCTTGCCAGGAACAGGGTAAGGGTCAGTGGTTCGAGCCCACTACTGACCATACCGCGAAAACCCTTACACAGTAATGGCTTTTTAGTTTCCTAAATTCCACCATGTTAAGACAACCCCCTTCACGCCACATAAAAAATATCACCAAATTCATTTAGGTTTACGCAGCCTTAATCCAATAAGTTTTAGCCGTAGGACACACCTACGGCATTATATATTCCAACCCCAATACTCTGGAATCTATACTCTACTCTTCCTTTTTCACGAATTTTTCAATAGCTTTATCAAAATCTTCCCTTGATTCAGCCATTTTATATGCAAACACTCCATGAATATCACTAATTTCATGCTCATCAAGATCAATACTTTCATAAAAATTAGCAACATCAAAGGGAGAGCCTTCCACAATAAGTTCCACACCTTTATGTTTGGGAGAAACAATATATGCTTTCTTAGCCTTGGAAGAAGGCGAGCGGAAAATGACGACTTTACCTGTTCGAGTTAAGTAGTCAAGTTTCTCTGGGTAATTGTTCTTCGTCCCACAAGGCAATTTAAACGATGACATTAGTGACATACTATAATCCTCCTAAGACTTTATTAAAATCCAGACTTTCTGTTCTCAAGTCCTTTAACAATATATTACATGCATAAATCGTCAGAAGCAAAAAAACAAAAAAGCCCGAGGATGCTGTCGCTTTCCCATAGGCTTCTCTTCGTTTGCAAGGTTGAAGAATTGGTTCAAGATGTACTTCAGAACCAGTTTTACACTTTCGAAATCTATAGAACGCTTTTATTTCCTTCGAGTTCCTTCTGTTGCGCATCAAGCTTATTTGTTATGTCACTAATTCTAGTTTCAAGCCAATCCTTCGTATACACCTTCAGCAAGGCATCCTTCGACAACTCAATGGCATTCAAAATTATTTCAATTTCAGCTTCGTTTAAATATGTGTTATTATCGTACTTTATACTCTCGGATAAAAAAGAGACCACAGCATACTTAGCTGCGATCTCTACCTCTACGCCTGCTCCTCATCCACCACAACCGAATCGCGGATCTGCTCAAAAGATACAGGCGTGTAATCCAATTGTTCCACGCTCACATTGTAATAATGGCGTCCCTCATATTTCTGACCATGAATATGGCCATGAACATTCAAATAGGGCATCTGTTTATTCATATACATAGGCTCATGCGAAAGAAAAAAGAAGTTCATATAAATAAGAGGGTACTCACTTACTTCATCAAACCCAACATCAAGCCACCACGTCCTAGATCTCCCCCGATCGTGATTACCGAGGATGAGGATTTTGTAGCCGTTCAACTGTGAAACAATTGCCACGGCTTCCCACGGCCCTTCCACCCGTACGACCATACCAAGGTACATAATGGCAAAGCCCAAAGAAACGGTGCATAACTGATGTATTGCTCAACAGGCACCCCAACAATGGTTCCACATACGATAGCAAGCATGTTCCAAGGAATCATAGCAGCAAGGATGAGACTAGAGTCTGCAACAACTCTGGCAAGCTGGCTTCGCGGGAATCGTTCTTCCCAGAAGGGCAGCAAGCTCCTGCCTGACATCATTATCGGGAGGGTTTGTGTGCACGAAACAAGGCCAAGTCCTAAGCCAAATAAGGCGGTTCGAATAGTAGCTGAGAATAACGAGGTGGAGCGTCCTCCCAACAATTTTTGCATATAGCCTTGTAAAACACGATTTTCCTCCAAAATACCATTGAACGCTCCCGCAAGTCCAATAAGGACAATTAACTCAACCATATTCAGCAAACCTTTGGTCTGCAGCGAATCAAACATATTAGAATGATAACCAAACCACATCGCA
>NZ_JBFTQB010001134.1:0-2638 GCF_056398785.1 Paenibacillus sp. 01T422
CTCCAGCACCMACGCTGGATAGGAGCAGTATCGATACCTTCTGGAACAATACGCTCGAAGTAGCATCCCGGCAACCGTTCTCGATCCGAAGGGAGCAGCAATCCCCGCTTTTTCCTTCCGTGCGGATGGAGAAGCTGACTTATCTTGGCCACGATGGCACGCCAATTAACACATGGTTTCTCGTCCCTGATAAGCCGAGTGGAGCCCAGAAACCGCCTTGTGTCGTTGTGTTCCCAGGTTATGGCGGAGACAGAGGCCTCCCGGAGCGATATGCGGTCTGGCTGCTGCTCGGCTATGCCGTTCTGGCTGTTGATGCCAGAGGGCAAATCGGGAAACTGGCAATCTCCTTCAGGATGATGCCGGCTCTTCGCGAGGCTGGGTTTCACAGAACCTGCTGAGCAAGGAACGCAGCTATTATTTGGCGCTTGCACTGGATGTCGTTAGAGCAGTGGAAGTCGCCAGTCAGCAGCCTGAGATTGATGCTAGCCGAATAGCTGCTGTCGGCGCAAGCCAAGGCGGCGGCATGGCGCTGCTCGCAGGAGCGCTCAGTCCTCAAATCACGGCTGTCGTTGCCGACATTCCGAACTTGTGCCATTTAGATTATGGCATTCTTCACTCCACAGGTTCTCTCGCAGAGATCGCCAACTACTTGAAACGCCATCCGGATAAGCTGGGACAGGCTTTGGAATCATTGGCTTATTTTGATATTGTGAACCTTGCTCATCGTATTCAAGCTCCTGTGCTGATGTCGGTCGGCTGGAAGGACACCGTCTGTATGCCCGATACGATATATGCCGCTTATAATCGGTTAACATGTTCGAAGCTCATCTACGATTATCCATTCTCGGGGCATGAAACCAGTGAGGAGCATCACAGAAAAGTCATTCACTTTTTGCAGGAAAGCTTTGGGTGAATGAGTGAAATCAAAAAAAAACGCAAAGGAACTTTGGCATGCCGTCCATTCGAATTGAACTGCTCATTAACGCACCGGCGGAAATGATTTTTGACTTGGCCAGAAGCATCGACATCCATGCGAAGTCCACGGCCCAAACCAAGGAAAGGCCGATAGGTGGCCGGACAAGCGGGCTTATCGAATTAGGGGAGAGCGTGACTTGGGAAGCGATCCATTTTGGGATCAAACAGAAGCTGACCGCGCAAATAACGGAGATGGAACGCCCTCATTATTTTGTTGATGAACAGGTTCGTGGAGCCTTCCAAGATTTCAAGCATACCCACGAGTTTCTCCCTGCCGAAGGTGGAACACGGATGATTGATACCTTTGTGTATACGGGGACGATGCAAGTTCTTACTGATTATCAACTGGAGCGTTGGATTCGGAGCCATGCGCAAGTTATCAGTAAGGGCCGACCGGATGAACCTGATTGGAAACAGCTTACGCAGTATGCCGCTTACCACGCGATTAATGAATGGTACAGTCTACCGCTGAAGTCACGAACATTTCTGACCTTAACAAACTTATTTGAGCGTCGCTGGACGAATAAATTTCGCAAGTTTGATTCACTTGGATGCTATGTGGATGTTAAGCGAAGCGTGCTTATGCATCTGTATAAAGCACTTACTGGAGACAATTCCGTGGAATGCCCGCTTATGCTTTTTGAGAGCAGTAATGTTTGGGTTGAAGAGTTGAATTTGGGTCTGTCTATGATCATGCAGGTCATGGAGCCGACGAAGGATTCGTTCGTTATCCATAAATATATGATGGAAGAAAACGAGGCAGCGGTGCAGATGTTTTACCATATGACTGCTGTTTATTGCTTTAAAGCATTTGGGAAAATGCCGGAGCGTTTGCAAGTCTGGAATATGATGAATGGGAAGCAATACCGGATGAACCGGGAGGATATGGATGTAAGCAGCTCCATGGACTATTTAAAATTGGTTTCAGAAGTATATAGGCAAAATGATAACTGTCCGTGCTGCTCCGGCCGGTTAGTCATGTAAAAAGTAGGAGGAGCTTCATGGATAGCAATCGATTCTGGCAGTCCAGCAATGACTTACTGCCACTGCGTTTCACAACGTTGACCACTTCGAACGAAGGGGTCCTGTACGCTGGAACAGATGGAAATGGTGTATTTCAATTCACGCCTCTCCACTCCTGGGAGAATGCTTCCCAAGGGTTACCTGATCATCTACATATCCATCGCTTGGACTGGGTGGATTCTCAATTATACGCCTCAACGAATTGTGGTTTATATGTGCTGGAAGATGAGGTTTGGAAACAAACCTCTGTTAGTGATCCCTGCTACCGGGTGATCGGTTGGGGGGATCGTTTTGTGCTGACCTCCAAAGGGCTCCTATGCGGAAGTGAAGGAGAGTGGCAGCCACTTGCCTATCGCGACAAGAAAACGTTCGATATGCTGGTTACTCCACATTTTCTGTTTCTTGGATATGAGGATGGCGTCGCGTTCTATGATTTATTGACAGGGGATTGGTGCGACCTTTCGCTCAATCAAGCGGTGACAAGTATGGCTGTTTTCAACCAAATGTTGATAGGAACAACCTCGCGCGGAGGTTTGGTGATGGGCAATAAGATGGGAGGCTTCCATCAAATACGTTTTGAAGGGATGTTTTTGAACCGGCTAGTCTCTCATCAAGGAGATGTGTACGCATGTGCCAATAC
>NZ_JBFTQB010001135.1:0-1714 GCF_056398785.1 Paenibacillus sp. 01T422
ATCACAGCTAGCCTACTACGATTATCTGATCGAGGCTCCGAATTGGACGAGTGACGGTAACCGACTCATTTATAATAGCTTGGGAAGCCTCTATTCCTTTGATATCTTGGAAAGTGAAAGCACACTTATCGATTCGGGGTACGTTGATCACTGTAATAACGATCACGTGCTATCGCCCGATCAAACGCATATTGCGGTAAGTCATCACACGCAGGAAGACGGTCAGTCTCGTATTTATATCGTCCCACTCGAGGAGGGGCATCCGGTTCTCGTTACCCCAATGGCGCCGAGTTATCTGCACGGCTGGTCACCAGATGGCAGCGAGCTAGCCTACTGCGCAGAACGGAATGGCCAATATGATATTTATACAATTCCAGCAGCCGGTGGTGTAGAAAGACAGCTGACCGATAGTCCTAGTCTGAATGATGGCCCTGAATATTCGCCGGATGGCAAGCATATCTGGTTTAATTCCGTGCGATCGGGGCTGATGCAGGTATGGCGCATGAACGTAGATGGCAGTGAGCAGACGCAGATGACGTTTGATGAAAGTAACAACTGGTTCCCGCATGTGTCTCCTGACGGTGAGCTTGTTGCGTATATTACTTACAAAAAAGGTGATGTTGAACCCGGCGATCATCCCCCGAACAAGTATGTGGAAATACGGTTGATGCCAAGTGGTGGTGGCGAAGCTAGAACACTGGTTAAACTGTTTGGCGGTCAAGGCACGATTAACGTAAATTCATGGTCTCCAGACAGCAGCAAGCTGGCTTTTGTCAGCTACTCCTTAATTACACCTTGATTTTATACAATCATAATTCAATCTACGGTAGGCATAACTACGGCTGGTCAGACGTTATTCGTCGACAGCCGTAGTTTACTATATACAATGGACAATAATACGAATGAAAACCTGTTAAGCTTGAATATACATGTAAAAACTTATTTCCGAATGACAACGAATAAACTTTTTTGGGTGTGTAAATGAGGCTGGAAAATAAATGTTGAAGCATTTGAAATCCTGTAGTAATATCAAATTAAGCGCTTAACCTTATCGGGGATTAAGTGCTTAAATCAAGAGAGATTAAGCGCTTAATCCCTCGGGATAGCAAAGGAGATTGAGATACCCATGAGCACAATCCGCTTAACGATGGCGCAGGCCTTGCTTCGATTCTTGGACAATCAATACATATCGGTTGATGGTACCCAGCGAAAGTTTGTTGAAGGTGTTTTCGGTATTTTTGGACATGGCAACGTGACGGGCATTGGTGAAGCTCTGGAACGAAGCGCAGGCAGTCTCACCTACAGGCAAGGTAAAAATGAACAAGGCATGGTGCATTCTGCAATCGCTTTCGCGAAACAGCGGAATCGGCAGCAAATTTATGCCTGCACGAGCTCGATCGGCCCGGGGGCATTGAATATGGTTACGGCTGCAGCGACAGCGACGGTTAACCGCATTCCAGTGCTGCTGCTGCCAGGAGACAATTTCGCCTCCAGACAACCAGACCCCGTGCTGCAGCAATTAGAATCTATTCAGGATTACACGATATCGGCTACGGATGCTTTTAAAAGGGTAAGCAAGTACTGGGACCGAATCGTTAGACCGGAACAACTGATGACAGCTGCCGTTCAGGCTATCCGTGTATTGACGGATCCGGCTGAGACCGGAGCAGTAACTTTAGCTCTGCCGCAGGATGTTCAGGCAGAAGCCTACGAT
>NZ_JBFTQB010001136.1:0-1706 GCF_056398785.1 Paenibacillus sp. 01T422
CCTCCATTACTGCTGCAAGCACTGAGAAGGAGGACAGAAGCCATTAACATACCTAAGGCCTTACCCTTCGACACGTTTTTCATCGATTAACGCTCCCTTCAAATTTCGAGCCTATTAAGAAAGCCCTTACATTTAGTATAAACAGGGGTGGACATGCCGTATAGGTAACGCATCTTCGATTTCTTGGACTTAAGTTAGGAAAGTTCCGTCCACAGTTCGATAAGCACCTGGGGCTATACCTTCAAATGTTTTGAATATCCTGCTGAAATATGCTGGATCTTTGTAGCCCACTTTTTCACACACTTCATAGATCTTCAAATTCGTATCTCTTAGCCATTTTTTAGCTTCTGTCAAGCGGTGTTGGGTCAAATAGTGCGTATAGGTCATTCCCGTTTCCTGGTGAAATAAATTGCTTAAATAATTAGGATTGATTTGGTATTGTTGTGCAAAATCAGATAAATTGGCCGCACTGGCATACTCTTTATGAATATAGCCGAGAAGCGCTCGGATGATAGGCGGGAAGGCTTCACCGCCACTTTCTTTACGCGTAATCTCTGTGAATCCAAGGCTTATCATACTGCGTATGTACATCAAGCTCAGATCTCCGATGTCCTTCGTCGCCCCTCCATACCCCGTCTTCACCTCGATTCGCAGCTTAGCCGCCATCCATTTCGACGTCTCCTGCACTTCTTTCTCCCAAGCCTCCTGATCACATTGATTGGCAAATAACACGACCGTGACGAGCCGATCCTCTAGACAAACGGCTGCCGTTCCCAACCGGCTAAATGCCTCGTAAGCGCACTCGCTTATAAAATACCGCACCGATGCTTCCCCTAGTGACCTCAGGTCCTTCGTTGAGAAAGAAACGAGCATTACCTTCTGGAAGGACGGAATCAGGCCTTCATCGAAGGTCGGAACAGGTACTCCTTGCAGCAGATCATGAAGGCGTTTTTCCAGAAGCGCACGTTCTCTAATGACGCTAACTTGCCGGGACTCCTGGCGGCGTCGGTGTTTCTCATACGATGCCATATACACTTCTTGGAGCTTTCCCTTGGACAATGGCTTGAGCAAATAGGCATGAACCCCGTGCTCCATCGCCTTTTGCGCATAATCGAATTCCGCGTGCCCTGTGAGCACATACACATCTGTGCCAGGCGAATGCTCTCGCGCAAATTCTGCTAATTGCAGACCATCCGCAGCAGGCATGCGAATATCCGTAATGAGGAGATGGACATTCTGCTGCTCTAGCACAGCCATTGCCTCAAGTCCATTAGATGCATCCAATACTTCTCCCACCCCCTCGAATCGAGCAAGGGTTCGACATACCGGCTGGCGTACATTCGCTTCATCATCCACTACAAGCACTCTGAACATCACAATCAACCTCCCGTATTTATCTGCCTGAATCGGYGGACGATATCATCCCATGTACGCTCTGGATCTGCTCCTTCTGATTCGACACGGCGCAGACCCTCTTTGATCATTCGTTCAATCCCTTCATATTCAAAATCATCGTATGCCGCTTTGTATCGAAGTGCTGTGTAAGAGTAAATCTGACCGACAGGAGCGCCGTTAAAGAAGGGGTCTCTCACTTCTAGAAACTCCCGGGTCGAATAGGATTCCGGTGTAGATGGGAAATTACCGCTGCCAATGAAATTGTCAAGTTGTTGTGGTGGAGCCGTCAGCCACTGAGCGAGCTCATATGC
>NZ_JBFTQB010001137.1:0-2183 GCF_056398785.1 Paenibacillus sp. 01T422
AAGTTAACTAAACATGATACTCTACCATCATGCCTGAAAAACCGAATGGGGTCAAATCGCAGTTAATTCTTATTCGGGAATTTGAAAACACTTCAGTAATGTAGGATAAAAATAATTGGATACGGCCATTTTAATCCACTTGATAAGAAAACTAGCACCGTCGTGCTTGGTATTAAACTGATCTTTGATATAACCATTTATTTGAGGATTACTACAAGGATTATTATGGATCGTTAACTTAGTGTTTAGTCTGTTTAATTTAGATTCAAGATAAGAATGTAGATCGTGGATTAAAGATTTTTTTTGAGGTTGTGAACATTGGTGAGATCCTTCAGAGGAAGATAATGTATCAGGTTTTAGTGATTCGGAGGTTGAAACCTCAGGTTTATTAAGTAATTTAGTCCTATTTTTAGTATACTCGAATGCAAAATGAATTTTTTTCAGCAATAATTGCGCGCTTCTATAATTAATCTCTAGAACATGAGATAGCATACTCGCTGTACACTCTACTCCCTCTTTAATTAAAAATTGAATGGCTTGAAACCATAGCAATAGTGGGAGCTTGGACTTGTGCATGATTGTCCCCGCAGTTAAAGAAACCTGCATTCTACACTCTTTGCATTCGAGTAATTTACGAGTCCGAATTAATTGATAGTTTTTTTATTGTGCTCTCCTGTTCCAAGTAGGATTGGTCGGCAAAACACAATTTCTGTGGTATATACAAAATTAATAAAAACACAGTCAAACAGGTGCTCAAATCCTTTTCTATAAGCAGCTTAATTCAAAGCGAAAATAGCTTTTGTAGATACGACAGGTTTTACTTATTTAAGCTATATTGAGTCACCAATGAGAGCGGTTACGGAGTTACTAGTTCGGATTCTACGTGGATGTTGTGCTGGTCGGTAGCTTGGGTAGGGGTGCAGGTGTGAATGTGGCTCGGTGTGAGGCGGCAGCTTGGTGGGGCTGAGGCTTGAGTGGCTCGAATGTAGATACGAATGTGATCGCAGTGTGGCGGTAGCTTGGTAGGGGTACAGGTGGCTTGAGTGCAGGTGTAATGTGGGGCGCGGTGTGGGGCGGCAGCGCGGTGGGGCTGAGGCTTGAGTGGCTCGAGTGTAGAAACGAATGTGATCGCGGTGGGGCGTGGTAGCTTGGTAGGGGTACAGGTGGCTTGAGTGCAGGTGTGAATGTAGGCGCGGTATGGCACGGTAGTTTCGTGGGGATTGAGGCGGCTCGGGTGCAGTTATGTATGTGGGCATGGTGTAGCGCGGTAGCTTGGTGGGATTGAGGTGGCTCGAGTGCAGGTGTGAATGTGGGCGTGGTGTGGCGCGGTAGCTTGGTGGGGATTGAGGTGGCTCGGGTGCAGTTATGAATGTCGGCATAGTGTGGCGCGGTAGTTTGGTAGGGTACAGGTGGCTTGAGTGCAGGTGTAATGTGGGGCGCGATGGGGCGCAGCAGCTCGGTGGGGATGGAGATGGCTCAGGTGCAGGTGTGAATGTAGGCGCGGTGTGGGACGGTAGCTTGGTGAGGCTGGGGGTGGCTCGGGTTTGGATTAATATAAAAAAGATGCCACTGAACATGTTGAGTTCGTTGGGCATCGTTTATGGTGAAGGATTTCATTTATCTGAATGAAACAAGATCTAGGATTATTCCAGCTGTTTCTTCGATTGCTTTGTTGGTGACGTTGATGATGGGGCAGCCGAGCTGCTTCATGATGGATTGAGCATAATCAAGTTCTTCTTGGATGCGGCGGATGGTGGCGTATTGGGAACCATCCGGAAGGCCGACGGCTTTGAGACGTTCGAGACGAATTTGTAAGATTTGGTTGGCGTCCATGGTGAGGCCGATGATGCGTTTGCTTGGGATTTTGAAAAGCTCAGGTGGTAGCTTTACTTCTGGAATGATAGGAAGGTTAGCAGATTTAATCCCTTTGTGTGCCAGGTAAATGCTAAGTGGTGTCTTGGATGTACGTGAGACACCGATTAGGACTACTTCGGCTTGAAGCATGCCGCGGTTGTCTTTGCCATCGTCGTATTTGACAGCAAATTCGATAGCATCTACTCTTCGGAAGTAATCGGCGTCCATTTCGTGCAGTAAGCCTGGTTTGCGCTTTGGTAGGTGTCCATACGTTTCTGAAAATGCTTCCAACATCGGTCCCATTATATCAACGGTTCGCACACCTAGAC
>NZ_JBFTQB010001138.1:0-1700 GCF_056398785.1 Paenibacillus sp. 01T422
TCCGAGATCCTGCGTCTGAACGAATAATCTAACTTTTAAACTCTAAAAAGAGAGCTGCCCAGAACGTTGGCTCTTTCTTTTTTGCAATTATCCAGATTCGTAGTGAGAGATATTCGTAATGATGGAGACTGAGAAGAAGTAACCACTTTCTGGTCATTACTGCTATAAAAAAGTGGATCCGGTCGAAAGCATGGAACGGTTATAGTTCTTTCTTATTGCTCTTGGCTCCAGCGCACAATATACTTTTTCAAAATAATTATTTGTAATTGCAAACGAAATTATAGAATTAAGTGTATATATTATGTGAAGCAAGGAGGGAGAGAATCATGGACAATATTATTGAACGTTGTAAACAAAATGATAAGGCTGCTTTTGGAGAGTTATTTGAAATATATAGCACACAAGTATATCAATCCGTATTAGTTTTAGTAAGAAATCGTACGGTTGCAGAAGATATCACACAAGAAACATTTATACATCTATTCTCTAAGATTAACCAATATAACGAATCATATCCATTTCGTAATTGGCTTTATCAGGTAGCATTAAATCTTGCAAAAAATCATATTAGAAAACAACAGAGTTGGAATGGTTGGCTCAAATCAAAGTCTCTCTTCAACTTCAATAAGAAGGATGATTACACACCAGAGGTTGCGTTAGATCAAAAGGAGCTACAAAATTATATAGTTACTCACATTAAGATGCTCTCTACAACTACCCAAATGGTTATCACTTTAAAATATTTTAATGAGTTTAAACAAGAAGAGATTTCTAAAATTCTTAAGATACCCATAGGTACAGTAAAATGGCATATCCACCATGGGCTAAAAAAACTTAAGAAGAGTATAGACAAAGAACAAGCCGAATTTCGGGGGGGGGGCGTCATCCATGAATAGCCATCTTGATCTAGAAAAAGAAGTTAGTCAATCATTAAAAAACTATGTGGGTTCAGAGAAACCATCAGCTAATTTAAAGTCAAAAATATTGGAAGTCAATCAACAACAATCTCAACGTTATGTCCCTATTAATTACTCCTTTAAAAAAATTATTTTTGTAGCTACACTGCTAATTACCTTATTAGCGGGGGGTACAATTTATGCAGCACCATACCTTGGACAATTCTCAGTTAATAAATTATTCGAGATAAATCATATTCCAATATTTTCTGAAGATATTAAATCAGATAATAATTCGAACATAGATCATGATCTTTCAATCTCAGTTGATAAAAGAATGAAAATACTATCAGAAAATACCAAGATCTCAAAATCTGAAATTCAAAAGAAATCACCTGTTCAACTAAATTTACCAACATCTCTGCCTAAGGGATACAAATTGGCTAGCGATTTTGGCAGAGATGGTGTTATTACATGGGATGTTAAAACGAATTCTGTTAGTCACATAAAAAATGGAGAAATTGAATACACTGCTTATTTTGAAAACGAGAATAAGGACTCTCAATCCACAGGAATTAATGATGATATAACACTAACTTATAGATATAATCCAAACTTTATTTACTCTAACGCTGTTGGTATTTCAGATGTTATTGGAACTGAGACTATAAAAGGTTTCCAAGTAGTAGAGACTATAAATTCTCTTGATGCTTGGATTCCTATGGAAAAGACAGGCGTGTTACACATAATATTATCAACAAATTCTAACTCGATTATGAAAAATGAACGTGTTGACATGTTAAC
>NZ_JBFTQB010001139.1:0-1698 GCF_056398785.1 Paenibacillus sp. 01T422
ATCGAGTGAACGCCTCATTACTTCAAACTATATTGTCTAGTTCAAACCAATTTGTCATCCAACAGTAATGTCAAAACTTTTATTGTCTATTTCAAATGTTGGGAGACAGCAGAAAGCCAGTAAACTCAGGAGTTTTCTAGCATTTTGGTGAAAATAAGTAAGGGGAGCATCTCACGTTCATGGCTGCCGCTATTTTTTTTGAAGTCAGTCTAATACTTTCTTACGAAGTCTGAAAGGATTTTTCAATTAAAAAACCGTGTGAGATCAATACATCTAGAACTAATGCCGCCCCCGTAATCGCGAGGTCGAAATCGCCCGCTCTCAGAGGCGCGAAAGGTTCGGAACTGGAGATAATTAAATATCCAAGGCCGGATATGACTACATGGAGCGCGAACGCCATTATAAAAGTGGGGCTAGCAGGCGGGCTCCTTGATCTAAAATGCGTTGTACAGGGGACCGCTGCAGCACATCTTCCATACGCAAGTGTATGGAGTCAGTGAGATCTTGATCGAATTGCTCTGCAAGTTTTCTTGCCACGTCGGAACTGTAAATAACTTCACAAACCTCATAATTCAGGCGCATACTTCTCATATCAAAGTTGGCGGAGCCCACAACAGCAATCTCCCCATCGATGATCATCACCTTTGCATGCAGCATACCTTTGTTATACTGATAGATATTAACACCAGCTTCCAACAAATCACCGTAATAGGTGCGGCTTGCTGCGCCCACGATCATGGTTGAGAGTTCAACTTGGCTAGGAACCAATAGCCTTACACGAACACCGCGGGCCACTGCTGTTTTTATCGCTATGATGATATCCGCGTCGGGCACAAAGTAAGGGGTTGAGATATCAATGCTTTGAACTGCTTGGGTTAGGCAATTGAAATAGACTTCCCTGATGATTGGAGTAGGGATTCCAGGATTGCCTTCAAATGTCTGTACGTACGCATGATGTAACGCATGTTTATCTACGAGAGTGACTTCGTCAGTACCTTTTGTCCCCAGCTCAGAAGCCCATTCTTGCGTTAAAAGATCTGACCTCCCAGGGGAATCAATAGTTTGTGATATGGGTCGTGTACGATGAGCGGCTTTTCGCATTTTTTTGACTTGTTGGTTCGTCTGTTCCGCCACGGAAATACTCCAATGGACTTGGAAAATAGTATGTAAATCAGCTGAGGATTCACCTACGATTCGTATATGAGTATCACGCCAAAATCCAATGTTCGGCTTCGATCCTGTATACTCATCTCCGACATTAATACCGCCTGTAAAAGCCTCCTTGCCATCGATAATTACGATTTTACAATGATCCCGGTAAGTCAAATTGGCAAATATCCAAGGGGAACGCAATGGAAATATAGCCCGGCAATCAATGCCTGCATCTAGCATTCTATTCAATTGTCTCCGGGGAAATTTACGGCTCCCCCAGCCGTCTCTGAGAAAACGAACCTTTACACCTGACTCCGCCCGTTCTAGCAGTAGTTCCGTAATTCGCCTGCCAATATTATCATTCCGAAAAATATAATATTCCAAATCAATTGACTTTTGGGCGTTTTGTATGGATCGTATAAGATTCTCATAGGTTTCAATCCCATTCGTAAGCACTTGAACCTGACAAACCCGAAGTCCCTGAACGGATAGGTTGCGTAAAGCATGTGCAATGACCGAAGCCGAACGCTTAAATGAACCAAGTAG
>NZ_JBFTQB010001140.1:0-1698 GCF_056398785.1 Paenibacillus sp. 01T422
GTGACAGGGGTTCTGCCGCTTTGCATTGGTCGAGCAACCCGGATGGTTGAATATATACAGGAACTGCCGAAGGAATATGAAGCCGTACTTCGAATCGGCCTTTCTACAGATACAGAAGACATGACAGGTAACGTCTTGGAGGAAGTTTCTCTCGTTCAGTTGGAGGAAGCGGCTGTCCGCGAGGCTTTACTTCGCTTTGTTGGAGAGATCGAACAGACTCCGCCCATGTTCTCTGCTGTTAAGATCGATGGGAAACGACTGTACGAGCTGGCTCGCGAGGGTAAGGAAGTTGAGCGTAAATCCCGCAAAGTTACCATCCATCAATTGGATATTCTTCATATGGATTTGAAGCAAAAGCATCCAGAAATACATTTTCGTGTTTCTTGTTCTAAAGGGACCTATATTCGAACATTATGTGTTGATATTGGTAAAGCTTTAGGGTATCCTGCAGTTATGAGTAGCTTGATTCGGACTTCCACGGGAAGTATCCGCCAGGAACAGTGTTTAACCTTTGAGCAAATCATAGAATTGAAGGCACAAGGCGTGCTACAAGACCGTATGATTCCTATGGATCAAGCGATCTCTCATATTGCTTCGGTTGAGCTTTTCGAACAAGAAGCGATCCATGCGCATCAAGGAAAAAGGATCTCTTTGGCTGAGAGTCGCATTACAGGTGCAGTGGCGGGTTCCCAAACCTTGCTCCGTGCTTATTCTCCGGATAAACGGTTTCTAGGGCTATTTGAATGGAAAAGCGCTAGCCAAATCCTGATCCCTTCAAAAGTATTTCTTTAACCCATTACATTCAGGGACAGGTTGAAATGGATAGGTGAGTTGAACTTATATGCAAATAATACCAATATCATATCCCATTGATTTTGATACTCCACGCGTTTTTGTTGGAGAGCAGGTAGTGGCTATAGGTGATTTTGATGGTGTACATATGGGACACCAAGAGGTCATTGGACGAGCCTTACTTACTGCTAAAAAGCTTGATCTTCCAACGGCAATCATGACCTTCCACCCGCATCCTAGAGCGGTAATGGGGCAGGATAAATACATTGATCTCTTGACACCAATGAAAGAGAAGATGGAGATTTTTGCCTCGCTGGGTGTCAATCATACCTACATTGTTACCTTCGACGCCTCGCTAATGCGGCTGTCCCCGGAACTATTCGTGGATCAAGTATTGGATCGGCTTGGTGTGAACAGTGTCATTTGCGGTTTTGATTTTACTTTCGGCTATCAAGGCAAAGGCAACCCGGATTCGCTTTGTGAATTAAGTCACGGGAAATTTTCTGTAGAAGTGGTGAGACCCTTTCAAATGGACGGCGAAAAAGTTAGTTCAACACTCATTCGTGAATCATTGCAACAAGGGGATATTGACACAGTTACTAGACTTCTTGGTCGTCCCTACAGCATTAGCGGCATCGTGGTAGATGGAGAAAAGCGGGGAAGACAGTTAGGGTTTCCTACGGCCAATCTTCAACTGGATGAGACTTATGTTAAACCTACAAATGGTGTGTATGCGATTAAAGCTTCTATCAAAGGGGAAACCTACAGAGGCGTCATGAATATTGGCGTGAAGCCGACTTTCGCTACTGGCGAATTGAAGCCATCGTTTGAAGCTCATTTATTTGACTTCTCCGAGCAAATATATGGCGAACACATGAAGGTTGAACTTATTGCGTTCCTTCGTCC
>NZ_JBFTQB010001141.1:0-1690 GCF_056398785.1 Paenibacillus sp. 01T422
TCATTATCCTTACCGGTCATGATGAGTTTGATTATGCCCAGAAAGCACTGCGCTTGAAAGTGCACGATTTTATTGTAAAACCGATTACGGCGAATGAACTTCGCAATCTGCTCGACAAAGYGAAATTAGAAATGGACAAGGAAGCTGAAAATCGCGAGAACTTCTCGCTGCTGAAGATGCAGCTTCATCAAAGCTTGCCTTTATTAAGAGAACGGTTTCTTGAGCAATTAGTGGGAGGCACTTTGCGAGATTTCAGGTTGCAAGAGAGATTTGAATACTTCAGTCTTCCTTGGATTGCCCCGCCTTATCTGGTTGTAGCCATCGACATCGACGATTTCGACGACATAAAGAAAGAAAAATGGCAAAACGATCCGGAGCTTTTCCGATCCGCTGCTTTCAATATTGTACAAGAAGTAATGGAAGGAAAAGAAGCGGTCGTTTTTCGAACGAGGGAAGAACGCATGATTGTCATTTTTTCCGGGGAAGCAGAAGAAGGGACCTATGAAGCTGCGCTGAGCGCATCTGAGGTGATCCGCTTTTGCATGGAGAAATACTTGAAATTCACTGTGACGGTGGGTGTTGGCACGTTGTGCAGCACTTTACACGAGCTCCCGCTTTCTTACAACGGGGCGATTTCCGCACTGGATTACCGTTTTTTGCATGGAAAAAATAGAGTCATCTCGATCCTGGACATGGAAGGCGCCAAGAAACCGGCGCAGCAGCTGGATATTGAGTGGAATCGCAAATTTGCTACCCTCATCAAAACGGGCACACAAGGTGAAGCGCAAGTTCTCATCGGTCAACTGATAAGCAACTTAAAAGCTTCGCTMATGTCAATGGGAGCTTGTTATTTCCAAATTCAGTCGATTATTATTGCCGTTATGAATACGATTCACGAATTCGCAGGCAATGACGCTGTTCATTTTAAAGGAAATGAAATCGTTCTCCAAGATATCAACCGCTTTCAAACGTTGGATGAAATCGAATTATGGCTCCTAACGATTTGTAAAGAAGCGATTTTATATATGTCAGAGCAAAGAAACGACCTAACAAAGATGCAGGTGTTGAGTGTAGTTGATTACATTGAAAGGCATTATTCCAACGAGAACTTGACGGTTGATGAACTTTGCCGCCATGTACATTTGAGCAAGAGCTATTTCAGCACCGTATTCAAGCAAAATAAAGAACAAACCATTATGGAATATGTCACACGGGTGAGGATTGATAAAGCAAAGGATTTACTGCAGCAGACTCCAATGAAATCCTATGAAGTAGCGGCAAAGGTCGGTTACAGCGACCCTCAGTACTTTAGTGTGTTATTTAAAAAACATACAGGGACAACCCCTACGGAATACCGAGAAAAGTTATTGAGGGAGAAATAAGGATGAGAAGAGAATGGGATGTTGGATCATTTCTTTTCAAATTTCGAAGCATACAATCGAGTATTTCCGTCGTCTTCTCGTGCTTGATTTTATTTCTGATCGTGATCACAAGCTACATCTCTTATCATCTGTCGGCTCAAGCGGTGGAAATGAATTCAAAGCACTATATTTCCGAAATTGTCCAACAGGTTAATATCAATATTCAATCGTACATAACTAATATGGAAGACATCTCCATGCTTGCATCAACGAACAAGGACGTGAAATATTACATTACTGAGACGAGCTTTATCAGTGATGAAGAACGC
>NZ_JBFTQB010001142.1:0-1688 GCF_056398785.1 Paenibacillus sp. 01T422
CCCTCGTGGAAAGCCTTTGGGCTGTAAAATAGAGAGGAGTGGGTATACGTGTCAAAGCTATGGGGTGGACGATTTACGAAGCAAACCGACCAATTGGTTGAAGAATATACAGCATCAATTACGTTTGATAAGGAGCTAGCCGAGGAAGATATTCAAGGCAGCTTGGCCCACGTGACGATGCTTGGAAAATGTGGAATACTTCCAGCGGATGATGTCGAAAAGATTAAGGACGGCCTCTACGCGGTTCAAGGCATGATTCGCCGTGGCGAGCTGGAATTCACAATTCAGAATGAAGATATTCATATGAATATCGAAAAAACGCTGATCGATTTGATCGGTCCAGTAGGCGGCAAGCTGCATACAGGTCGCAGCCGTAACGATCAGGTGGCAACGGACATGCATCTGTACCTGCGCAAACGGGTAGTCGAGTTCGTTGGGCACCTCATCAAGCTGCAGGAAGCTCTTCTTGATCAAGCGAAGAAAAACATCGATACGATTATCCCGGGGTATACGCATCTTCAACGTGCGCAGCCGATTCTGTTCGCGCATCACATGATGGCTTATGTCAGCATGTTTCAGCGCGATCTGGAGCGCTTGCAGGACAGCTACAAGCGCGTAGACATCCTGCCGCTAGGTGCTGGGGCGTTGGCTGGCACGACGTTCCCGATCGACCGCCATTTCGTGGCGGAGCAGCTCGGGTTCGGACGCGTGTATGAGAACTCCCTGGATGCGGTCAGCGACCGCGATTTCATCCTGGAGTTCCTCTCTAACGCGTCCATGATCATGATGCACCTTTCTCGCTTCAGCGAGGAAATGGTGCTCTGGTCTTCCACCGAGTTCGCGTTCGTGGAACTCGATGATGCTTTCTGCACCGGCAGCTCGATCATGCCGCAGAAGAAAAACCCGGACGTGGCGGAGCTCGTCCGCGGCAAAACAGGCCGCGTCTACGGCAACTTGTTCGGTCTGATGACCGTGCTGAAGTCGCTGCCGCTGGCGTACAACAAGGACATGCAGGAAGATAAAGAAGGCATGTTCGATACGGTTCGTACGCTGCAAGGCGCGCTTCAACTATTCGCTCCAATGGTCGCTACMATGAAAGTGAACACGGATCGTATGAGACAAGCTGTAAACCAAGACTTCTCGAATGCAACGGATATTGCAGATTACCTTGTTAACAAGGGACTGCCATTCCGTCAAGCGCACGAAGTCATCGGTAAAACGGTGCTGTACTGCATTCAGAACAAAAAATATTTACTCGACATGAGCATTGACGAGTTCAAAACGTTCTCATCTTTGTTCGAGTCCGATATTTATGCTGTACTGCAGCCTGAGCAAGTCGTTAATGCGCGTAATGTATACGGCGGGACAGCAAGCAATCAAGTGTTGGAAGCTATTGCCCGTGCTGAACAGGTGTTGGCGCAGTCCAATGAATGGTTGCAAACGTATTTAGAGAAGAGCAAATAAGTTTCCTTATATAAAAAAGCCTTCAACGTCATCCGATTGGATGGAGTTGAAGGCTTTCTGCCGTTTATCTGCTGTTTATCTACCGGTGACCGAGATATACCCCGTGTCGACGCGTATTTTCACTTTTTTGCTGCCGTCTCCCAGAGTGCCTTTGGCTGTGTGATGGTCTTCACGATCTACGGTGAGTCCAGGCACTTCTAGATTAACGCTGCCCGTATCGGCGC
>NZ_JBFTQB010001143.1:0-1685 GCF_056398785.1 Paenibacillus sp. 01T422
TCATCTATGTGCTTGTTGATGCGGAAACGAAACCGACCGTTAAATTGATGGATTTATCAGCTTATCAAAGTGTGGAAGATGTCCAAAAGAAAATTAATGATTATAAAGCAAGTCATGATGGGAAATTACCTGCTGGAATTGCTATCAATGAAGCATTCGAGTATGTGGATTTCAATAACTTGGGGATGAAAGCCCCTGAAATCAAGTCGGTCTATAACCGCCAGAACCTCGTAACCTACTTGGTTAATAAACAAACGGGCGAGGTTGCTATCGATTATGCGATGGATATTATGAAGTTTATTCAAGATCAGGGTGTAGCTAGCTCGTTAAAACCGGATCAGGATTTGCGAGAGATTCTCGTGAACAAATCGTACTTCGTGCCTATTCGAAGTTTTGAATATCGTTGGCAGAATAATCAGCCACTTCCMCAAGCGACGCCATAAATTGAGTGACCTCTTACAGTACTCTGTAGGAGGTTTTTTTCATTTTTCAGAATATCGCCGCCGATGTAATCATATATTTTTTCAATGTGGTGAGGAAAGCCCTGTATGTGCTTCATAAAATATGAGCGGTAAAAAAAAGATATGGCACATCTATCATATTTCTATCGAAAGTACATATATTTCTTACTAGTCCAAATGAATGTACGAGTAGTCAATTGTTAACGTCTCAAAAGTCAGTTGACGACCAAACTGTAGGAGGGATTCTCTTGGAGAAAGTGGATATCTTTAAGGACATTGCAGAACGAACGGGAGGGGACATTTACCTGGGGGTTGTTGGAGCAGTCCGTACAGGAAAATCAACCTTTATTAAGCGTTTTGTGGAATCTGTAGTGCTGCCGAACATTCAAAGCGAAGCGGATAGGATCCGGGCAACCGATGAACTCCCGCAGAGCGCTGCTGGCCGCACGATTATGACAACGGAGCCAAAGTTCGTGCCGAATACGGCGGTCCAAATTTCCGTGGCCGAAGGGCTGAATGTGAATGTGCGCCTTGTTGATTGTGTAGGTTATGCAGTCGATGGCGCCAAAGGCTATGAAGACGAAAACGGTCCGCGAATGATCAATACGCCTTGGTTCGATGAACCCATTCCATTCCAGGAAGCGGCTGAAATCGGAACTCGCAAGGTGATTCAGGAACATTCAACACTTGGTGTTGTGGTGACAACCGATGGTACAATTTCGGATATCCCACGGTCATCCTATGTGCTGGCGGAAGAAAGAGTGATTAATGAGCTGAAAGAAGTGGGCAAACCTTTCATCGTCATCATTAACTCTCAGAAGCCAAACAGCGAACCAGCGCTTGAGCTGCGCAGCGAACTACAAAGTCGTTATGATGTACCTGTAGTAACGATGAGCGTCGCTAGTGCAGGCGAAGAAGAGATGGTCTCTGTCCTGCGCGAAGTGCTCTACGAGTTCCCTGTTCATGAAGTGAATGTGAATCTGCCAAGCTGGGTCATGGTTCTAGACGAGAATCATTGGCTGCGTACTCAATTCGAAAATTCCGTACGTGATACGGTTCAAGATATTAGACGCTTGCGCGACGTGGATCGTGTTGTCAGCCAATTTGCTGAGTATGAATTTATTGATAGAGCGGCACTCGCCGGACTAAGTATGGGGCAGGGTGTTGCCGAGATTGACCTTTTTGCTCCGGATGAGCTCTATGATCGCATCTTGGTGGAAGTGG
>NZ_JBFTQB010001144.1:0-1685 GCF_056398785.1 Paenibacillus sp. 01T422
GCTATGTGTCGCCTGTTCACTTTGCGGCGACCTTTGTAGAAACCGCGTAATCGTCACTTAATGATGTGTTTACTTTCTTGACAGAGGTCCACCATGTCCGTTAGAAATGAAACTGGGCGATTTTCACGATATTAACGGCTGTGGTGTCCGTTAGAATTGGCCGACTGGTTCACCTCCAAAGTAGTTTCCACGGAGCGAACCGGAGCGGAGCAGGACGGAGCGKGGCGGAACGGAGCAGGACAGAGCGGTCAGTTCCCGGCACACATGATGGTGGGCATAGTATGGCAGCATCCTCGACTGTCTAACAGACACAGCAGCTCTTATTCGGCGTATTATAGCCGTTTTGAAAATCTAACGGACACCAGCGCAGCTATTTGCTTGTTTCTACCCCGATTTCGCCCTGAAATCGGCAAATAAGGGCTCCCATGTCCGTTAGATATGAAACTGGGCGATTTTCACGATATTAACGGCAGTGGTGTCCGTTAGAAATAGCTGGAGAGTTTCGCGCGCAAGAATCACATAAGGGATAAACGACTTCGTCGCCTTTTAGGACGAGCGCGTGATGAAATAGCTCCCCCTAGTTCCCTGAGGAGAAATGAACCATTGGAGGAGTTAACTCCTCCGTAGTAGTTTAGCTTGTTAAGAGCCCGGTAGAAGCGAATTTTTGAGGGTGGAGAACCCAGCGCCACTAAGAATTCAGTGTTACTGGGACACTTGGCGAAGGTGTAATCTCATACTATAGTTAAGTTGGCCAACGATACACCTTTGGAACTACAGGCCGCTATTCCAACAAATCCCCCCTTTTCCGCGTTCGAGCGGAACTACGGGGTCTTATTTGACCGCCTAACCCGTTTTCTTTAAGAAAACGGACAAATAGCGGACCACAGTTCCCCTTCGCGCGAAAAAGAGCCCATTGCGATGAAATAGCGCCTTGTAGTTCCCCTTGCCAGGGAAAAACCACTCAAGTAATAGCAGCAAATTTCATGAGTGGGAATGCTCAACACAAATATGCACAAAAAAAGGATGCCCCAACCAAGGTCAGGACACCCTCTTGCACAAATAGCTGTTATTTCAGCAATTTCAAAACTCGATAGACGATGGTTGCCACTTCTGCTCGTGTTGCTTTGCCTTCCGGATTGATCAGGCTGTCACTGCCCTCAATAATTCCCGCTTCTACGAGTAAAGCGACGCTTTCTTTGGCGTATTCCGCAATGCTAGAAGCATCCTTAAAGGAATTTAGTTGGTCTAGGTTACCTTTTGACAACAACTTACCCGCCTTTAGGAGAGCTCTGGAAACAAGCACCATCAAATCCTGTCTGCTAATTTCCCCAAGTGGATTAAACGTGTTACCGCCAACCCCATCTGCAATCCCCAAAGCTTTGCTAATGCCCAGAGCTTCATAATAATAGTCGTCTTTATTCACATCATCGAAGTTACTGCTAATGTCCGCCTTCAGATGAAGTGCTCTGACAACCATTGTCATAAAGTCGGCTCGCGAAATATTGTTCCCTGGCGAGAAGGTCATCTCCGAGGTCCCGTTGACGATTCCTTTGCTTGCCAACTCTTCAATGGCTTCTTGGGCCCATAAGTAGTTGTCATTGACGTCTTTAAATACCGACATTGGAGTCGTGTCTGGCTGCTTCGTTGGTGGATTAACAGGAGGTTGCTCAGTTACTGGCGGCACT
>NZ_JBFTQB010001145.1:0-2882 GCF_056398785.1 Paenibacillus sp. 01T422
GCGCTCGTAGATATGGGTGAGATTTTTAAGAGTCCTCCCATCTTCCTGCCAACAACCATTCATTGGGATAACTTTAAGACCGCACTTAGCAGCCATCCATTTCATAGATATTTTCTCAATAGCACGATCGTTACGGGACTTTCCATTGTTGGTGTTTTATTAAGCAGCTCACTGTGTGCTTATAGCTTTTCCAGGATTAACTGGGTAGGCAGAGACCGTGTGTTTGGTGTCATTCTGACTGGACTCATGCTCCCATTTTTCGTTGTCATGATCCCTCATTTTATCGGTTGGAAATTATTAAATCTGACAGATTCTTTCGTTCCGTTAATTGCTCCAGCATGGTTTGGCGGTGGTGTGTTTAACATTTTCTTGCTTCGACAGTTCTTTATGTCGATTCCAAGAGAGATGGATGAAGCAGCTAAAATCGATGGTGCAAGCCATTTCCTAACGTATTGGAAAATTATCCTGCCAATAGGCAAGCAGTCGATGATTGTTGTTGGGTTGCTGACGTTTMTTGCGAGCTGGAACGACTACTTGGGGCCTCTCGTGTTTATCACAAGTGAGAAAAACTATACGTTGATGCTTGGTTTAACCTTGTTCCAAGGAACGTACTCCGCCCAGTGGAATTACATGATGGCGGCAACAAGCGTTGTTGTTCTGCCGTCCTTGGTCTTATTCCTCATAGCTCAAAAACATTTGGTAGAAGGCATTGCGATGACCGGTGTTAAGGGATAGGCGTTGTGCGATCGGATCGTTGAATTAGCTTTTTAACTTCCTTAAGGGGGTGGTCATCATGAACGGAATGATCAGTATCGTAGGTAGGCAAATGTTGGGCAGCAGGCTGTTCATTCCGCTAAGTCATTGTTTAGATKGCARACAGTAGCTACTAAGGGGCATGTCATGGCTAAAATTCAATAGGAGGTAACAAATGAGAATGTTCAAAAAATCAATTGGCAGAAAAGTTTTGACGACATCGCTAGTGTTCTCGTTAGTGTCAATTTTCGGCGCATCCGCTTTCGCTGCAGATCTTAATTTTGTGAATAATAATGATCCTGGAATGCCTGTATTTACGAATGCAGCAGGCAATGTCGTAGTACCTGCTGAACCTGCCCCATTCAATGCGAGCAGCAGCAGGATGATGGATATGTATCAAGCGGACATTGCCGCAGGAGGCACTTCCTACTGGATGGATCGCATCCTCACCCGGAAGGGAAATGATCCTACAGGGACCTATTTGATGTCACGGGGCAAGGCTTTGTACATGTATACGAACAGTGCCACCGTCATAGGTTACGGGATATACGCTGGAAGAAACCAAATTCATCACAGATAATAACGTGGCGATCGACAATGTTACGATTACGAATACGGGTACGGCCTCCAAAACATTTGATCTAACCGCAGATTCTCCTTTTGCCAAAACCGCATCCAGCGATGGTAAAGAGCTTTCTGGTACCTTTGATGTCAGGAACAATTTGACCAAAGTGTACCCAAGGTTCAGCGGCACGGGCATGACGGCAAGCAATGGTATTTTGACCAGATCCATCACTTTGGCACCTAATGAGAAAATAACGCTTAAATTTCAAATGGGCTTCATCACAGATGAGATCCCGCAATCGCTTGTCGATTACAATAGATTCAAAGACTATGATGCAAATACCGCTTACCTAACTCAACTTCGTGAATATAACAAATGGTGGGCAGACAACGTTCCTTACATGGATGTTGCGGATGACAATATCAAAAAGATCATCTATTACAGATGGTGGTTAAGCCGATTTAATTTCCTTGACGCCAACATTCCGGGGAATGACTATCAGTTCCCGATTTCCGTTGAAGGAGCTTTGGGCTACAATAACGCAATTGTCTTAACGCAGCCGATGCATATGCAGGATCTTAAATATTTAAGAAATCCGATCTATTCCTACGGGGATTGGGTATCAGCGGGTGAAACGTCCAGGGACAGTCTGTTTACAGATAATCCAGGCAAACCTTCCAACTGGAATAATAGCTATTCCCAATACATTGGGGATTCCGCTTTTCAAACGTATGAAGTCCATGGCGGTCAGCCAGAAATCTTAAATAATTTGGCGCGTTATTCGGAAAAGGATGCAAAAGGTCAGTTAGATCGCTTCGACACGAACAAAGATGGCGTTATTAACTATGATTGGGGCTCATTAACCGGGAACGATGCGGATGGAAATGCTTTTCACTTCTTTGAAAAAAGAGGAAACATTGATCAAAACCGAACTGAGAGCGCTTTCGTATATGGAAATGCTATGGCTTCCGCCAAAGCTTACCAACTTGCTGGCAATTCGGCGAAGGCAACTGAAATGTTCGCTTTTGCAGACAAGCTGAAAAACTCTTTCTTGTCCATCATGTGGGATGATAGTTCGAAAATGTTCTTACAGAAGGATTTGTTGACGAATACCTTCATCCCGTGGAAAGAAGCGAACAATTACTACGCGTTCCAAATGGACGGACTTGTTCCTAAAGATGATCCTAAGTACCTGGAGTCACTTAGATATTGGGGAGATAGCGCTGAATTCCCTGTATTCCCATTCTATACGGCAAACCAGAAGGACAAGGCCTTATCGGTAGCGGCAGGCGTTGGTGGTTCTAACAACTTTGCCAACCTGAATGCATCAGGAAATATTAGACTCTTTACAGAAGTGCTTCGCAAATATCCGAACCAGCCTTACATAACAGCTGATATGTATAAGAAACTGATGTACTGGCTTGGATGGTCAACCGCTTATCAAGGAAATATCAACTACTTGGATAATAATGAGTATTGGTATAACTGGAACCCAACAACGAAACAAATCAGTGGAAGATCCGGCATTCACCACAATATTCTTGGTAATTACAACTATTCAATC
>NZ_JBFTQB010001146.1:0-2236 GCF_056398785.1 Paenibacillus sp. 01T422
GAACGAAGATAGAGAGGCTTTGACTATGCAGCGTTATTTTCTCCCGCCAGAGCAGTTCCACCTTAACAATCAGACAGTCACCATTGAGGGCGACGACGCACATCATCTGGGTCGAGTGATGCGGGCAGCTATCGGAGACGAGGTTATTTGCAGCAATGGTGTGGATCGCGAAGTGCTCGTACGGATTTCTCAGTTAGATAAGGGGCTTGTGACCGCGGAAATCGTGGAGGAGCTGCCTATGAACGCTGAATCGGCGGTTCAGGTCTGGATTGCACAGAGCCTGCCCAAAGGCGATAAGATGGAGACGATTATTCAAAAAGGGACCGAGATCGGGGCAGCCCGGTTTCTTCCTTTTTTATCGGAGCGTACGATTGTGCAGTACGACTCCAAGAAGGAAGCGAAGCGAACGGAACGTTGGCAGAAGATTGCCAAAGAAGCCGCTGAGCAAGCGCATCGCAATCGTGTACCGCAGGTAGACACCGTTTATTCGTGGAAGCAACTGCTGCAGCAAGCCAAAGAAGCGGATGTTGCGTGGATTTGCTACGAGAAAGAAGATGGGCAGCAGCTGAAGCCAGCCATCCAAGAAGCGCTCGCCGCGGGTAAATTGGGACAAGGCAGCAAAGTCGTTATTGCAGTAGGGCCGGAAGGCGGATTTACGGAGCAAGAAATTAAGCAGGCCGAAGAGGCTGGCTTCCGTTCCGTATCGCTAGGGGCTCGTATTTTACGCACGGAGACTGCTGCTATGGTAGGTCTTACGTGTCTTTTCTATGAAACCGGAGAGATGGGAGGATAAGCGTTATGGCAACGGTAGCGTTTCATACATTAGGTTGTAAAGTTAATTTCTATGATACAGAGGCCATTTGGCAGCTTTTCAAAAATGAGGGATACGAACAGGTTGATTTCGAGCAAACGGCAGACGTTTACGTCATCAATACTTGTACGGTAACGAATACGGGGGATAAAAAGAGCCGCCAGATGATTCGTCGTGCGATCCGCCGCAATCCGGAGGCGATAGTTGCCGTAACAGGCTGTTATGCGCAAACTTCTCCGGCTGAGATTATGGCGATCCCGGGTGTTGATATGGTTATCGGCACACAGGATCGGGAGAAAATTATTCCGATTGTGAAGCAATTCGAAACGGATCGTCAACCGATTAATGCGGTTCGCAACATCATGAAAACACGTCAGTTCGAAGAACTGGATGTGCCTGATTTTGCCGATCGGACGAGAGCTTTTCTGAAAATTCAAGAGGGCTGCAACAACTTCTGTACGTTTTGTATTATTCCGTGGTCTCGCGGGTTAATGCGCAGTCGTGAGCCTCTAAGCGTAATTGCACAAGCGGAGCAGTTAGTGGCTGCCGGATATCAAGAAATTGTCTTGACGGGTATTCACACCGGCGGTTACGGCGAAGATATTGAGGATTACAGCTTGGCTAAGCTGCTTTGGGATTTGGACAAAGTCGAAGGTTTGAAACGTATTCGTATTTCTTCGATTGAGGCAAGTCAAATTACAGATGAAGTCATTGAAGTTTTGAAATCCTCGGACAAAATGTGTCGTCATCTGCACATTCCTTTGCAAGCAGGAGATGATCGTGTATTAGCGCGTATGCGCAGAAAATATACGACAGAAGAGTTTGCGAGCAAAATTGAGCGCCTGCATGAGACAAAGGCGCACCTGACAGCGGCTTGTACATGGGCTACTCGGATAACTACGTACAGCTTGTTTTCCAAGGATCAGAAGACATGATCGGCCAAGTTTGCCGTGTGAAAGTGACGGAAGCTGGCGTGAATGAAAGCAAAGGTCAATTGGTGCGTGTTTTAGAAACGGCATCCGTTGTAAACCTGTAGACATATTTTTTGGGACGATAACATTTACCTCTAAGCGCGGTCGCTTCCTGAAATGGCCGCGATAGAGGTTTTCTCTATTACCAGAAGGAACTGAAAAAACATAATTTATGATGAGGTGCATCTTAATGACTTTGAATGCGAAAGAAATTGCCAAATATATCGACCATACGCTTTTGAAACCAGACGCAAGCACGGCAGCTATCCACAAACTGTGTGAAGAAGCAGCTCAGCACCAATTTTTCAGCGTGTGTGTAAACTCTCAGTTTGTTGGCGTAGCCAGCAAAGCGTTGGAGGGAACAGGCGTGAAAGTCGCAGCAGTTGTAGGCTTCCCGCTTGGTGCAAGTCTGAGCGAAGTGAAAGCCTTTGAGGCTGCGAAAGCTGTAGAGAAC
>NZ_JBFTQB010001147.1:0-1660 GCF_056398785.1 Paenibacillus sp. 01T422
TATTTTAACAGGATATGACCACTTATTGTTTTTATTTTCACTGATAATTGCAAGGCAAACGTTTAAACAATATGCGACGGTTATTACTGCATTTACCATAGCTCACTGTTTAACTCTATCTTTAACAGTTCTTAACATTATTGATGTACCGCCTAGTTTCGTTGAACCAGCAATTGCTCTTAGTATTTGTTATGTTGCCATTGAAAATATTTTCAAAAAAGATATTAAGAAGCGTTGGATGATTACATTTGTATTTGGTTTAATTCACGGAATGGGGTTTGCCGACTTACTAAAAGGTATGGATATTCCAAAAAGCCAATTAGCACTTGATATATTTAGTTTCAATTTAGGTATAGAAGCTATTCAGCTTGCGATTCTTGCCATTTTGTTGCCTCTTCTCTTTTTTGTTCAAAAATGGAAGTATTCCGTCAGGGCAGTCAATCTAAGTTCCGCTATAGCTTTTGTATTAGGTGCCTTGTGGTTAACTGAAAGATTATTCTTTTAGAAGTTCAAATATGATTCTATATGCAATGATTGTAATTAATATAAAACACTCCGCGTACGGAGTGTTTTTTTGTTTGGATGCAATATGCTGATTTAAGTTACAAATAAGAAGACATAATAATTAAGCGCTCCACGACGCTAATTGTAATTGATTAAATAAGTAAATAGAACGCACATCCCTCTGATATGCTTGAATCCCCTATTAAACCTGCGTTTTAAGCAACGTTTCCMAAATACCATTTAAGTAAGTAATACCTAACGCACGATCATACAAACCATAACCTGGCTTCCCTTGTTCTCCCCAAATCATTCGACCATGATCAGGGCGGATCGGACCCGTGTATTGGATTTCAACGAGAACTTTCATAACTTCAACCATATCGATAGACCCATCTTCAGAACGGTGAGAGGATTCATAGAAGCTTTTCTCTCCGATTCGTTTCACGTTTCGTGCATGAACAAAATGAATACGGTCGCGCTGACCAAAATATCTAAGCATTTCAGCAAAGTCATTTTCGCTGCTCGCTCCTAAGGAGCCGCTGCACATACACAAACCATTACTCGGACTATCCACAATATCAATCAATCTTTCAAGGTTCTCTTTATTCGTAATAATCCGAGGTAATCCAAAAATCGGCCATGGCGGGTCATCCGGATGGATAGCCAGTTTCATTTCCTCTTCTTCTGCAACAGGAATTATCTCCTTGAGGAAGTACGCTAAATTTGACCATAGCTTCTCTTCATCGACACTTTCATATTGTTCAAACAGATATTTTAACTGTGCATTCGTGTAACTTGTATCCCAACCAGGCAGTCTGAGATCGCCATTTAACGGATTCATTCTCTGAGCTGAATGTTCTTCATAAATCAATGCGGTTGAGCCATCCTCCAATTCGTGGTATAAATTTGTACGTGTCCAGTCGAATATTGGCATGAAATTGTAACACACTACTTTCAACCCCGCCTGAGACAAGTTACGAAGGGTCTTCTTATAGTTGTCTATATAATTATCTCTTGTAGGTAATCCAAGCTTAATATCTTCATGAACAGGAACACTTTCAATAACCTCCAAAGTTAGACCTGCATCTTCTATAGCTGACTTTAACGAAAGAATGCTGGCAAGCGGCCATTCCTCTCCTACTGGTACATCATAAAT
>NZ_JBFTQB010001148.1:0-1657 GCF_056398785.1 Paenibacillus sp. 01T422
CGAATGCTCCAACGGTTGACTTCCTTCTGGGTACTTCACAGGAATTTTAATTTTCTCGAGATCAGGTGTCGGTTTCGTATTCTCACCGATATTTGTTTCAATTGCTCCTGGACAAATAGCATTAACCCGGATTTTGTACCTTGCGAGTTCCAATGCGGCCATTTTCGTAAAAGCTACCTGTCCTGCCTTGGATGAACTGTAAGCCGTCATGCCAAATCCGGAAAAAGCCCGGCTGCCATTAATAGAGCTAGTAACAATAATACTTCCACCCTGCTCTTTTAAATAAGGAATCGCATACTTGACACATAGGAACGTTCCTTTCAGATTGACAGATAACGTTTGATCCCAATCCTCTGGCTTCATGTCCTCAATAGGCGCCAAGACGCCATTAATGCCCGCATTGGCGAAAACAACATCCAGGCGACCCCATGTTTTCACCGTCTGTTCGAAAGCATTCTTAACGCGGGTCGGATCCGCGATATCAACATCCGCGGTGATACACTCGCCGCCAGCATTCGTTATTTCCTGCTTCGTTTGCTCAACTCGCTCGTCTTTCAAATCTACAAGACACACCTTCATCCCTTGCTGGGCAAACATAATCGCAGTTGCTCGGCCAATACCTGAACCAGCCCCGGTTATCAGCGCTACCTTACTTTTCAAATCCGAAAGATGCATGCCTGTTTTTTGCAACATGTGTTCACTCATACTTTTCATCCCTTCCCTGTTTTGGATTGTTACATTTACAACATTCTGAATGAGTCTGCTCGTATGGCATTACTTATATGTAAACCTTAGGAGTTCGGCTGCATACGGAGCTTCTTCCGTTTCATAAGAGCCAATAGGAGCAGCAATAGTGGACCTACCACCATGAATATCGGGAAAATATAAGGAACAGCCACTTTTAGTGGAAAAATTACGGAGATCTCCTCATAGTTGAAAGGAATTAATGAGACTAGCAAGACGATACCTGCAATCGCCCATGTCGCTTTTCTCCAATCTTTTATACCGAATAGTTGTGAGGTTCCGTAGCTTGAAACAAATAAATATAAGGATAATTTGGTAAAAACACTCGCGATCCATATCGTAACAACAATGGCATCCAGGTTTTCGATGATACCGCCAATGGAAATCGAACGAACGATCATAAGCATTGGATACGTATAATTCGCAGCCACGTTGTGTCCAAACATTAAGATGCTGAAAACAACGGATATCAGGGTTACAATCCCTGAGAGCATGACCCCGCCTACCGCATGGCGAACAATTTGCTTCCGCTGAGCGACAAAGGCAATCAGCATCAGCAGCATGATGCAATCGCCTAAGAAGGCAGCCGCTGGCAGYGCTCCTTTCATTAATGGCAATAAGCCGTTATCGATATATATCGGCAACAGCCGATCTCTGTCCAGTTGATTAAGGGCTAAAAACATGGGTCCTATAACGCCGATCAAGATGATGGGGCCAGTTAATTCACAAATACGCGCTATAACGCCAACACCGTGTACAGTCGGATAGAGCACAACGAGAAACATGGGGATTTGGATTAAAAAAACGGGCGTCCTGGGCATGATCGTGCCTGTAATAAATATACTGAATTGTTTTAATATCACTGCAAGAATGACAATCCATACCAGCAAATACAAGACGGATATAATACCGC
>NZ_JBFTQB010001149.1:0-2302 GCF_056398785.1 Paenibacillus sp. 01T422
CGGTTAGCCATGAGTACTCGCAGCTCCTCGTACTCAGAGGAGTGGAAACGGACAGGGGAGTAGTAGCCGTTTTTCACCTAAGGGGCGGCTGCGACGTGCGAAGCCTGAAAAAGCCGCAGTATATGCGACTTTTCCAAAAATACTATTTTTTCGGAAGACAAGATTTAATCCCGAGATGGCAAACTTGACAAGAGTGGGCCGAGTCCCTCGGCGACCGTCAAGTGGGTGATAACAGCATCGCGCAGCTTCGAGTAAGGAAGTTCTGACAACATTGCCATTTGGACCATACCCACGATTTCTCCCGCCTCGGAACCGATCATTGTAAAACCAAGAATACGGTCATCGTTTCCGCTGACCAGAACTTTCATGAAACCCTGTGTCTCGTCCGTCGCCTCTGTCCGTAGTACGTTGCTCATCGGCAATTTCGCGACACGCACAGCGACGCCTAGGCTCTTAGCTTCACGTTCACTCAATCCTACCCTAGCGAGCGGCGGGTCAGTGAACATGCAGTATGGAATCAGTCTATCGCGAGCGCTGCGATTCCCTCCCGCAAGGTTGTCCCTAATTATTCTAAAGTCATCTACAGAGACGTGTGTAAACTGCGGGCTACCAGCGCATTCTCCTATAGCCCACACATCTGGCGCACTCGTTTCCAGTCGCTCATTTACGCTAATATAGCCACGATCATCAAGTTCAACGCCTGCCTGATCAAGCCCGATATCGGCGGTGTTAGGAATACGACCGGATGCGACAAGTAGGTCGCTACCTTCAATTTTTTGCTCACCAGAAGCTGTACGCAACGTTCAACAATCGTAACACGGCTGCCGAAGCGACGATAAGCTTGGGCCATTTCAATTCCAACATAACCGCCACCAAGCACTATCAGATGTGAAGGCAAGTAGTCTAACTCCAGCGCTTCGATATGAGTGAGGGGCTTGGCCAGCTCTATGCCTGGAACATTTGGAATTGCCGCGTGCGATCCAACGTTGATGAATACCTGATTGCCAGACAGCACACGTATCCCGCCGTCATTAAGGAGCACTTCAACAGTTTTGGGTGCTACAAAGTGTGCACTCCCCATAATTAAGTCGGCTCCACTCGTCTTGTAGGCGTTCAAATGGAATGCATTCTCTCGGTCAATCATGTCGCGCTTACGCTGGCGAACCTTCGCCATGTCTGTCCTGACGGAACCGATCACTGTCCCGAACTGACTGGCTTGTTGGACCAAATGCGCGACTTTCGCGCTATAAATCTCATTCTTACTGGGCAAGCAGGCAACAGCTGGGCATGAGCCCCCTACCCACCGTCGCTCTACAACGGCGACTCGTCGTCCCGAGTGTGCCAAGTGCCAGGCAAGCAACTTACCTCCTTGGCCGCTGCCAATGATCAGTGCGTCAAAATGTTCTGGTTTTGACATTATACCCCTCCTAATTTGAATCTCAGATTTTTTTCAAAAAAATTTGAACTTTATTGTCTTCCAAAATAAAAATGGCATCGCCTTAGGCTTTGTTTTTCAATACCTTTTTATTAATAAGAAAGACAATAATTCAATAATAAGTCGAAGAACAAAAAAAATATGTGAAATAGATTACAGACTTTTTTATAAAATCTTAAACTCTGAACAACTTCTTATACTTACGAATCTCTCTATGAAACCGTAAGAACAGAATGATACTACAATGAAGGCGCAGAAAGACATAAAGTACATCATCTAAACTAGTTTCGGAGCATATGAACTGCCAACTGTATTGACAAACGGGCAGATTTAATTACACCTTCTTTTGCAAGCTCGCTCATTACTGCACTAACGCATTCACGGCTGGCACTTAACATATTAGCAATTTCTTGATGCGAAAGCGGCAGATCGATCACCGTATAACCGTCCTCCTGTATCTCACCGAATTTGGCACTCAGTGTTGACAGTAAATGAAGAATCCTCCCTCTTAGATCACTGAACACAAGCTGCTCCAATAGATCATCCCTCTCCTTCAAGCGTTCACTGAGTAATTGCAGGAATTTGATAGCAAGATGAGGCTGATTCATCATCAACCGTTCGAACTGAGCGTCGGACATGGAGCAAATAAGTGATGGTTCCATTGTTTCAATAAACGTATCCCTTGTCCCAAATGAAAACGATTTGAAATGTCCAAACACGTTCCCTTTCGAGAGAATCCCAACCGTGAACTGCTTCCCGCTAGTACTTAGCTTATAGAGCTTTAACTTACCTTCCTTGACGAAAAAAAGACCATCGCTCACTTTGTTGGGAGTTTGAACTAACATGTTCTTCGAGAATCTGTTAGCA
>NZ_JBFTQB010001150.1:0-1653 GCF_056398785.1 Paenibacillus sp. 01T422
ACGTATGAGTGGGAGGCAAGATCAAGTGGGAAGTGGGAGGGAGAAGGGCGAATGAGTCAGAATAAGTGGTACCAGTTGACATCGGAAGAAGTCCTGCAGCTACAGCAGGTGGACACGCAGCAAGGATTGCCCTGGGAAGAAGCCTGGAAGCGGCAGGGAGAAGCAGGTCGCAATGAGCTGACTGAAGGGCATCGCGTCTCTCCGATTACGCTGCTATTGAATCAATTCAAAGATTTCATGGTGCTGGTGTTATTAGGGGCGACTCTGATCTCCGGCTTGCTGGGCGAATATTTAGATGCGATCACGATCGTTGTCATCATTGTCATGAACGGAATTCTTGGCTTTACCCAGGAATTTCGCGCCGAACGTTCGTTGCGCGCACTTAAAGAGCTGTCAGCTCCGAATGCGAACGTATGGAGAGAGGGCGCCATTCATCAAATACCGGCTCGTGATTTGGTACCTGGCGATATCATTATGCTTGAAAGCGGGGATCGGGTTCCAGCAGATGTTCGTTTCCTGGAGACCAATGGCGTCTATATTGAGGAATCAGCGCTAACAGGCGAGTCTGTGGCAGTCAGTAAGCAAACGGCCGCTATTGCGCATGACGAAGTACCACTCGGGGATCAGCGGAATCTAGGGTTTATGGGGACGATGGTTTCAAGAGGCACAGCCAAAGCCATTGTCGTTCGAATCGGTATGAATACAGAGATGGGTAAAATCGCAGATTTGATTCAAAATACGGAATCCATGGAAACGCCGCTTCAGCACCGTTTAGAACAGCTAGGGAAGATACTGATTATCGTAGCAATTGCGTTAACCGTTCTCGTTGTCGTTGCTGGTATTATGCATGGACAACAGCCTTATGCCATGTTCTTGGCTGGAGTGAGTTTGGCCGTTGCTGCTATTCCAGAAGGCTTGCCTGCTATTGTGACGATTGCCTTGGCACTTGGCGTACAGCGCATGATTAAGCGCAAAGCGATTGTAAGAAAGCTGCCTTCTGTAGAAACATTAGGATGCGCTTCGGTGATCTGCTCCGACAAAACAGGAACACTCACACAGAACAAAATGACCGTTACCCACTTATGGGTTGGCGGCGATGTGCTGGAAGTGACGGGGGATGGCTATACGCCAGTAGGGGACATTCAAATTGGTGGACAAAGCGCCGATGTGCTCAGAAACCCTTCTTTAAGCAGGCTGCTTCATGTGTCCGTGCTTTGTAATAACGCAACGTTATATGAGGAAAAGCAGGAGTCGAAACGGAAGAAAGGCAAGGATACCAAAGAAAATGTCGTCTCTGTCTGGAATATCAAAGGGGATCCGACCGAAGGAGCACTAGTTGTCCTGAGCGCGAAGAGCGGTATTACGCATGAATCGCTTAGGGATAAGTATAAACGGATCGCCGAGTTCCCATTTGACTCTGAGCGCAAACGGATGTCTGTTCTTGTGACTTCGGAAAATGGACGCATGGCGTGCACCAAGGGAGCGCCTGACGTTCTGCTCCAGCACTGCAGCTACATTCTATGGGATGGCAAAGTCATTCCATTTACGTCTACGCTTAAGCAAAAAGTAATGGCGGCCAATGAAGGCATGGCAAGATCGGCCCTGCGGGTGCTTGGCATCGCTTATAAGGAGCTAAAAAGCACGGATCGCTAC
>NZ_JBFTQB010001151.1:0-1653 GCF_056398785.1 Paenibacillus sp. 01T422
CATTTGAAACTGCATAGATTTGCACATCATTTGAAACTGCATAGATTTGCACATCGTTGAACGTAAACATAGTCGGAATAAATGTATCCTTGCGATCAAAAGTATCAATTTTCTCAAAATCTTTACTTTCATTATCACGATAAAGAAGGCTTGTATTTTCACCGTCTCTGGCTAACGCGGCACGAACCTTCCCCCAATTATCCGTTAGCCAAAATTTCACGTTCCCAGGGTTCTGCACCTGCAAATTCGTATCGCCAGTGCTGAGCTTAACCCGATAAACGTCCATCACCTTGGGATCTCGCTGATTCATTGTTAGCAATAACTCGATGTCACTTTCATCCTTATAAGGCAGAATATCTAGGAGTTCAGCTTTTACATTCGAATATGGCGTTAAGTCTTTATCATTCGTACCGTCAATGTTCACAGAGTGGATATGCGTATTTTCTGTACCGCCGCTATCCATCGAATAAATGATCACCTTGTCCGTGATCCAAAATATTTTATCAATACTTTCATTTCTGGAAGTAGTGATTAGCGTGCTGTCTGTCCCACCAACCTTTTGGATATACAGGTTCATGCGGTTTTCCCATGGCTGTAAGAAAGCCAATGTTTTGCCGTCAGGCGATAACCGCAGTTGTGCTTTACTCGGCAGTTGTAAAATGTCATCCAGTGAAACAGCACCTTGCCCCGTTTCTTCTTTCTGAGAAATTGTCCGGAATAAAAATAACACTAACTGAGCGCGAGTTACTTGATCCTGTGGCATAAACGCCAACTGCTCTGTAATAAAATTTTGCTTTAGCTTCATGACGTCGTCATGATGCGCTTTGCCGATCGTTAGCTCGTCCTTAAACCATGCCTGAATGCCGTTATCTTTAAGATGGAAAGCACGAACGAGCAAGCTCGCCATCTGTTCGCGTGTAAGGAAAGCATCCGGTTGGTACAATCCATCGCTGCCTTGCACAATGTTCTCTTCTTTCAGAGCATTAACAGCTTCTGCATACGGGCTGTTTGCCGCTACGTCCGTAAAGCCGTTCAGTGAAGTTGGCTTTTTGAGTTGAAGCGCTTTGCTGAGCCATTTCGCGGCATCTCCGCGTGTCACCGCATCATCCGGATGAAACCCTCCGTCTTCTTCGGCATCAACAATTCCTTTTGCTTTGAGCCCAATAATCTCTTGACTTGCATAATAATCCGCAGGCACATCCGGATAAGCGCCTGCATCGCTATTTGCCTGTGCACCGACAGGAATCGCAATCGCCGCAATCCATACCGCTGCCAATAGGGAAGCTACCCCTTTTCGAAATGAAACCATCCTGACCATCCTCCTGTAAATTACATGCAACAACAAAAATACGGAACGCATCCCATTATATACCAACCTATGACGAATTGATAGATTTGAATAGTAGAATAGCAATAGGTAAAATTACCCATAACTAAATCATATAGATCCTTTGTACTTTCTCATGTATGAAAACGGGATATAGGTGGAAGATAGGGGTAACAGTTTAAGGATGGGAGTAGCATACGAACATGAGTCAACCAACATTGCTGCAAGACCCGGCAAAACGCAAATTACTTTTCAGCGCGGGAATAAGCTGGTTATTCGATGCCATGGATGTAGGGATTATTTCCTTTATCGTCGCTGCTCTGGCT
>NZ_JBFTQB010001152.1:0-1647 GCF_056398785.1 Paenibacillus sp. 01T422
CATTAATATCAAGCGCCACTGGACTTTTCAGCAGCCCGACTTGCGAGGAACCGATCGCGGATGCTCCGCCCCAGAAGTACAATAAATTACCTGATGCATCGTAATGGCTGATATATTTGTTCTGCTGATCCACTACAATCATATTGCCTCTTTGATCGACGGCGACATCGCTCAGTTGAGGGCCAGTCATGACCCCCTCCGCAGGAATGTCCCATGGAGCTGTTTCACCGAACGATTTGGAGGAGCTGCGCAGCAAATTATCGCCTTTTACATTCAGCTTTTTCAATTGATTCGTTGTTGCTGTTCCACCTGTTACGGTGAAAATATAGCCGTTTTTGTCCGTCGCGACGCTGTTGATCGGCTCTGGCCTCTTGGCAACCTCATTGGCGTACATTTTCTTGGTGTATAGCATTCTTTTTAAGGCATCTAGCGGGGAAATCGCCGTGCCGTTGGCACCGAAGAAACCTTGAAACTTGCCTTTCGGATCAAGCATCACGAGCCCCTCATAGCTGCCATGCACGGCGATATACATAAATTCACGTTCATCGACCATGACCTTCGCCGGATCGAAAACAAAAGTATCGGGGATGTACCGCGATTCCGGCCGTTTATACTCCTGCATGACCTTGCCGCCAGCATCCAGCTTAAGCACTCTTTTATTACCTGTGTCAGCGACATAAATAGTGCCGTCCTTGGTCACGAAAACACCTTCAGGTTTGTTAAAAGGACTCTCCGGCAGTGTAATATAACGCAAAAGCTGTCCGGATTCTGTCATATGCACGATGCGGTTATTGCCTGTATCTGCAATATAAACCTCACTTTTCGCATCGATAAAAATGTCTTTGGGGTTTTTCATCGGCGAAACCACCTGAACCGTATTGTTGCCTGGATCTGGCGCCATCAGATTTTGCCCGATTACCCCCAGCGGAAAGTACGCCGGCTGAAGATAGATTAAATTCCCCCGGCTATCTTTGGTGTACGTGGAGTATTTCACCGAGGCGACTGCAGTCGTAGGCAATAATGCGGCGCATAAGAGGAAGAACGATAGAAATAGCCCCCACTTATGGATTTTCATGCTCAAACCTCCGTTCCCATCTCTCTGTGTATAAGGTAATTTGCCCTAACAAACCATAAGGGCTCAGCTTATAGTCACTAGTAAAATGCTCGCCTTCTTTGCGGAAGGACGCCCAACTCGTTGTCAGTGTATCGCCCGACGCCTGATGGAAGGGTCCCAGCATGTTGCGCGGGCTTCCCATGACTTCCACTTCCAAGTGGTTCACTCCCTCGTGAAGCTGCTTCGTCAAATCTAGCCGGTTCGCGCTCCGCCACGGCACATGTCCCGCTGTTTGCCCGTTCACCCGTACCTCGATGGTAACCGCGGCATAATCGCCAAGCGCTAATACCAATCGGCTATCCGCCTTATTTTCCACCTGAATGTCAAAATGATAGATCATACTGCCGCAGTAGTGAGGATATCCTTGCTCGCACCAATCACCGAAAGCCAAGGTCTCGGGCTCGGCCACAATGCTCCTAGAAGCATCTACGCCAAACTGTCCAATCAAGTAAATATCTTCCACTTCCATCCGGTTCAAATAGTGGCAAGATAAGGTCAACTCGTTCTCTCCAGCTTTCAAGCCGGACAAAAGC
>NZ_JBFTQB010001153.1:0-2782 GCF_056398785.1 Paenibacillus sp. 01T422
GGTTATCTGTATAGTTCTTCTTCAATAAATCCGTATTCTGTGCGGATAGTGTCGCTGGGAAATAACCTGTTTTCGCTGCATAAATCGATTGTGCTTTGGATTCAGCGAAATACTTCATGAATAACCAGCCTGCCAGCTGTTTCTCTGGTGTCGTTTTGAACAGGACTTGATTACCGCCGTACAATTCCGTTACTTTATTTCCACTTTTACCTTGCGGGATTAGCGTAACGCCCCACTTGAACTTATCTTTCACCAAATCAAGCTTTGAGCTTGTGCGGGCCGTCGTGCCGATCTCCATCACTGCTCTGCCGTTCGTGAATTCCTGTTCCGTGTCTTGCGCGAATAGAATTGCTTTCTTATCCACCAAATTCTTGATGATTCCAGCCAGTTCCAATGCCTGTGGGTTGTCGTAATTCACGCCGCTTTGATCCAAATTGATCGGGTCAATGCCGTAAGTGCGCAGCCAGGTGCGGAACGTTCCACCATTATTGGCATTCCCCATGACCAACGCAGGAACACCCGTTTTATCCGTAATATCTAGTGCCATCTTCTCAAATTCCTGCCAGGTTGCTGCGGGCTTCTCATAACCTGCTTTCTTAAGCAGATCCATGTTGTAATATACACCCATAGAGGAGTTGCCATGCGGCCAACTCATCGTCTTCCCATTGTACTCCGGGATACGCTGACGAGCCAATACGCCTGGCATGATGTCATCGAGATCTGCTTTTTTCAACCCGTTAACCGGATCGTTGATGTAGTCGTCAAGCGCGACAATTTTGTCCGCTTTCATGTATTCCAGCGTATCGCTCTCATAGGACATGGCTACTGCCGGAAGACCCCCACCTTGCAGGGAAGCGCGCACTTTTTTATTCAAATCGTCATACGAACCTTGAAACACTTCTTTGACAATAATTTTACCTTCATATTCTTTATTAAAAGCTGCGACCATCTCTTTGATTGCATCCCCATAGATGGTTGCTTGAATATGCCAGAAATCGATCGTTATCGGCCCGTTCTTCCCAAGCTCAATCCCTTGCGCTACTTTAGACTCTTCTTTTTTATCCGTTTGCGTGCTGGCAGGTGCTGCTTGCTGTGGTGTTCCACAACCAATGGTTGTGAGAAGCAAAAGGCTCGCTATTGAAGCTTTCCAAGCGGGAAAACGTTTCGTTATATTCATGGTTATCACTCCCTCGATTTATATGTTGCATGAAGCATCAATACGAATAACAGGCAATGAGAAAAGGTAGGTTTAGCATGTGATCTATTTACCAATGAGTTCTGTAAGCTCAAAGCTTTCTCCAGGAGCCGGGCAATACTTCCTTACGCTACCGCTGTTGAACATCGTTGGGTGTAAGCTATGCAACGGCACAACTAATTTCGGGGAAATCCGTGTGGTTAATTCGGATATCTCCTGCGGCGATGCATGCCCTCCCGTCGCACAATAGCGATACTGAACACCAAATTCAGTGAGCCACTTCAGAAGCGTTTCGTCTGATGGTGTCAACGGATTTCCGTCCGCATGGACGTAAATGGATGCCGATTCGCGTGAGCCAAAGGTTTCCAATTCCGCTATAAGTGGTGTGTGCGGATACGTCAGATAGACGGCATACGACGATTTATTAGCTGTAATTTCATTAAGCGTTATAGCCACGTTACGAGCGAGAATGTTTACATACACCAAACCATCCGTGTCTTCCATTGCACGGCGGCATTCGACAGCCACCTCAACTTCAAGCCGGTCCTTCGGCTTGCGGAACAACGTATCCGGACGCATCCTTGTGCCTTCGGTGATTAGCAGATCGACTCCAGCGTCTTGGCAGCGTTCGATGAACCGATCCAAGCGAAACGAATTCCGGCCATGACGACGCCAATCGGCTGTGAAAGCAATCTTATGCTGCGGTCCGTGAATAATGAAGCCCGTAACCCCGGGACTATCATGATCCACTTCGATGAACTCGATACGGAAAGTGCCAAAGTCGACGATCTGTCCGTCATCAATCAGACGAATATCTGCTTGCGTGCCATCGTACTCACCTGCAGCTACGACACCTTCATACACCGCGTAGGCATCACGGTGCATCCAGACAGGAAGCCCTTCGCGTAGTGAAGGAAGCAGAGCCATGTGATCTTGATGGATGTGACTCACAAAACCATGCAGGTTGTTCACCTGAGGCAAATGATCTTTGCCCCACACTTGCGCAAGCTCAGCTTCTCCAACATCGCCCAGTAAAGCGGG
Organism: Paenibacillus sp. 01T422; assembly: GCF_056398785.1. Taxonomy (NCBI): domain Bacteria; kingdom Bacillati; phylum Bacillota; class Bacilli; order Caryophanales; family Paenibacillaceae; genus Paenibacillus; species Paenibacillus sp. 01T422. The sequence goes on from NZ_JBFTQB010001153.1 coordinate 2,237, forward strand.
ATCGTATAACCCCAACACGGGAGGTGCCATCCGTGTCAGCAGACAACTTCGGATCCCAAAGTCTGAACGGACACTGACTTCGCCTTTGAAAAATGCGCGTGCCATACCAAGATCAAACACAATCCCCGTGTCTCCGCAGCTATACATGATGTGAACACCGCCAATTGTGGTCAACCCACCATAAAACGTTATGCGCTCTTCTAACGGATGACTCTGATTCATACGTTTTACCTCCTCTAAATGTGTTTATGTTTGCTATGTTGAATATCGTCCAAAAGGGATGCTAGTTCGTCCAGCGTTGTCAGTCGCACATCCCACGGCGACGGGTCGGAAGATGGATATGCGGATATCCACGCCGTGCGTCCACCTAATTTACGAACCGGATACAGATCGTTCCAAGCATGATCGCCAATCGAGAGAATTTGCTCAGGCCGCAGCCCTTCCCGTTTCATTAGCTCACTCATGAACTGTTCCATGCCAACCGGTTTCCCTGCGCCGTATATGATGTCCGAAAACAATTCGCTGGCGCCGAGTGCAGCAATAAAC
>NZ_JBFTQB010001154.1:0-1644 GCF_056398785.1 Paenibacillus sp. 01T422
GCATAGAGCAGCTGGTAGATATTCTAGGTAAACTTATTGCACAGTTGAATGAAGAAGAAGCGATGCTTCGTGAACGGCAAAAACTTCAGGATGTCGTTTTTCAGAGCCTCTCATCGGTCAGGACAAACTTTTTGCGTTCTTTGATAGATCAACCTATTTGGAATGAGTCTGAGTGGGTGGAGAAAGCGAATAGTATCGGTATTCAATTGATGAAAGGAACTCCTTATTTACCTATACTTTGCTTGATAGAACGGTTTTCCGATTTGGAGAAGAGGTTTGGAGGAAGGCACCAACTTCAATTTGTAATAGATAATGCACTGAATGAATCTGTCAAAATCGAGGGAAATGTTGTTATAACACTTAACGCGAGACAATACTATATCCTGTATCCATATCCTAAGACGATAAAGTGGAGTGTTCTGGATAAAGCAAATGAAGAATTACTAAAGATTCAAGAATCAATGAATCGTTATATGAAAATTGGTACTTCTTTTTATATCGGTGAAGTTTGCAATACGGTGTTAGAAATGAAAAAGCAGATCACTTTATTATTACATTCCAACACGTTCCGCTTTTATTCAGGAGAAAACCGCATTCTGAAATTGCAGCATTTTGAATTAACGAAGGACGATATATTCGTTCACTATGCAGAAGCTTTGGATGACTTCAAAAATTGTATTTTAAATTGTGATGTTGATTATGTTAAAGAAACAATTCCAAAGTGGATTAAACATATTCATGCAAATAAATATCCAGTGGATTCCGTCCGTAGTTGGGTGTTGAAAATTGTTACTGATATAGAACTGAAGTACACAGTTATGCAGCATTTTCTAACGAATTATAGTGCCGAGTTATTACAACAAACGGTGTATGCAATCGATACGCTAGAGCATCTGAGCCAATGGTTAATCAACTTTTTGGTGGAGAAAATGAAAAAGGTGAGATTACATCAAGATCAATCTAGCCGAAAGGAAATCGTCGAGGCACAACGTTATGTGATGATGCATTTGAATGAGAAAATCAGTATGGACGAAATGGCTAAACGATTAGATCTAAATTCGTCCCATTTTAGCCGGATTTTCAAGAAGGAGACGGGAGAAACATTTATAGAATATGTCACTAGATGTAAGATGGAAAGGGCTCGTGAATTGCTGGATAAATCGAGTCAAAGTGTTGAACAAATTTCAGAAGAACTTGGTTTTGATAATAGCAGCTATTTCTTTAAATTATTTCGCGCTTTCTCTGGCATGTCACCCACGGAATACCGTAAAAAAATATAACGATTTAATAACGGTAGTGATTATTCAAGTACCCCTTATACGGTGATTTGCCAGTGTCGAAAATATGCCTCCAAATCCATGGGATAGGAGCGGTTAATGGCATTCCATCTAGTACCCAAAAAGACAACCTTATGAGGTTGTCTTTTTTTATCATATATCTGCTTGGAAGCGAGCCTATTTTAACCGGCCAAGATCATTTGATGTTTTTGGTATCCATAGTATTCTGATACGCGTTTAGAAGTATGACATTTGTCATACTCTCTATATGATGTTTATGACTGCCAGGAATGAAAGGGGGGACCTATAATGAAGTTAGGAGCTGCTACTAATGTTCGTCATTAGTCCTGCGGTTCATATCGAGGAG
>NZ_JBFTQB010001155.1:0-2482 GCF_056398785.1 Paenibacillus sp. 01T422
GTTTAAAGAAATAGAGCAAAGAAAGAATGTTGTTGAGTCCAAGATTGGTGATTTTAATATTAAAAATGAAAAGGTTCTACGAATAGTATACTCTCCAAAGAAAAAAGAGACATCATATTATTTAAATGGTATCTTACGACCATTATCAGGTACACAAAGGGTAGCGAATACATATCTTTCGTGGGATGATGTAACTCGTTATGTTCACTTAATGTGCAATAAAATTTCTTATTTAGAGTTCCTAGAGTATCTACTTAAAGGAAATTATCAAGAATTACAGAAACATATAAAAATCGAATCGTTTATTGATGGAGTAAACATTACAAAAAAAGATGTAGAAAGACCTCTGAGTTATATTGATAGTACAAACATTTCTAACGTATTTGAGCAGATTAGAAATGGACTCACGTTATACCCTGAAAGGCTCATTTTAAGTTTGGAAAAGTATTTTGAAGTAATTGATGAATTTAGTCTTGAATTTAACGTAAATTCAAGGGAATTACTTGACTCTCCTAAAATCTCTATGAAACAAATTACTGACTTATCATTAGGCCAAAAAGTAGTTGCTATTCTTACATTTGTGTTTCAATTTGGTCATCATGTGAATGATAATACACCGTTGATTATTGACCAACCGGAAGATAACTTGGATAATCAGTATATTTATAAGAATTTAGTAACCAGTCTAAGGCAAATAAAAAATTCTAGGCAGGTTATCATTGTGACGCATAGCTCCACCATAGTAACTAATGCAGATGCCGAACAAATAATTGTGATGAACTCAAATAGTGATCATGGTTGGGTCGAAAGAACAGGATATCCTTCTGATATTATTATTTTAAAACATGTACTAAATAATTTAGAGGGTGGAATTGATTCATTTAAACATAAAGCTGAAACTTATAGTAATCTTCAACAGAATATAATTTAAGAAATGAACTCAAAGTATCATAGTGATATTGAAATTATAAACTAAGAAATATGACCAATTATAGTAAATTCCTCATTGTCCATAAAGGTCTTTGGGGATTTTTTTATATACAAAGGTAGAAAAACATGTTTGGTAGTAACTCGAATCATTCAAAAAATACCAATCCTTCTTATATGTTTTTCAAATTACTGCCACTACAAATTACAGCCTAGCTGGCATTTATTATTTAAGTAAATGGAGCGCAACAAACGACGAGAGCTAAGAGTTTATATGCAGCCATATGGAGATGGCATTTTTATGCTGGTATGATCTTTGCCCCTTTTTTGGTTATCTTGGCTATAACGGGGGGCATTTATTTATTTAAGCCGCAAATYGAGAATGTCATGTACAAGGATTATTATTAYGTTCAGCAAGGRCARCARCAGTTAACCGTACAAGAGCAGATTCAGAAAATGAAAGAAACTTATCCGGAGGCCACACTGCAAAAAGTAAAACCGTCTTACGAACCAAACCGCTCTTCGGAATTAGAAATTAGTCATAATGGGCAAACCTTGCTCGTATATATGAATCCTTATGACGGGCAAGTACTTGGAGACGTTAATCAAGATACAAAACTCATGCAGTTAATAAGAGATTTTCATGGGAAACTAATGATTGGAAAAACAGGAGATCGCATCATTGAATTAACTGCCTGCTGGGCAATGATTCTTTTAATCACAGGTATCTATTTGTGGTGGCCAAGGGGCAAAAAATCGATCTACGGCATAATACTTCCGCGTATGGGTAAGGGTAAGCGGATGTTCTGGCGTGATATGCACGCCGTTACCGCTTTTTGGTTATCCCTGTTCATTGCCGCGTTAATCTTAACTGGCTTACCATGGTCTGGCGTTTTAGGAACTTATATAAACAAAACAGCTACATACCCGCAAGGATTTTTCTCATTTGATCCGCAAAAACCTGAGTCAACTGTACCAACCAAGGATGTTGTTAAAGGAGTCCCTTGGGCGGCTGAGCAACTTCCGATACCTAATTCTACTGCTATTTCAGGTGGATCCATTTCCATTGAGCAAGTGATGGATATTGGTAAAAGAATGGAGCTTGCACCAGGCTACCAAATAGCCCTACCCGCAAATGAAATAGGCGTATACACGATCTATTCAACAACAGCAGATCCGAAGAAGCAAACGACCCTTCATATTGATCAATATAGTGGAAAAGTGTTAGCGGATCAGCGATTTAAAGATTTCAGCCTTATGGCGAAAGTCATAACAATTGGTATCTCACTGCATCAAGGCGAATACTTTGGAGTTGTCAATCAGATCATTTGTTTATTGGTTTGCCTTGGTATTATTCTAGTTGCTGTTAGCGGAGTAATCATGTGGTGGTTAAGAAAACCTGAGAAGAGAGTAGGAGCTCCAGCATTACCAAAAGATTTTAAAATGGTCAAATGGGTAGCCGTAATAACCATTGGGTTAGGGATCATTTTTCCTCTAGTTGGTATTTCTTTGTTAATCGTGCTTACTTTGGATGCATTAGTTATTCGTAGGGTAC
>NZ_JBFTQB010001156.1:0-1644 GCF_056398785.1 Paenibacillus sp. 01T422
ATGTAGGTGTTCATTTCCGCATCAAACATAATGCCAATACCTTTAATCATCTTTATGTTCAGAATTGTTACATTCATGACGTTGATGGTAATCCGGCTTTGCACGACAACACGTTAGATAAGTCAACCGGGGGAATCAGTTACGTTGTCGAAGCATCGGGCACATGGGATCTGGGTCATTTTAATGATATCCTGATTCAGAACAATACGATGAAATACGTATCGAAAACCGGTATTGAAGTGGCTTGGAGCTGGTATGCACAAAATAAACCGGAATACTACTCGACCAATGTCATCATCAGAAATAATGTTTTTGACCATGTTGCGGGGGACACAGCCTTTTTCGCCCAGGTTTCCAACGGGTTGGCGGAAGGAAACGTCAGTACTTATGGCGCTGATAGGGCAGACAATGTTGCTGTCGCTGGAATTTGGTCTTGGTCATCCAATGACATCACCTATCAGAAGAATGAAGTCGCTTACATACAATATAAACCAAATGCAGGAGATTTATCGGCTTGGGATTTTGACCTTTATAATGGCAACCAACTTTTTCAGTATAACTATAGTCATGGAAACGCTGGCGGTTTTATGCTAACCATGGAGGGCACGCAAAATACGAATATTGCAAGGTATAATATCTCCGCAAATGAACCGATACAGGCACCCCACCACGGTTCTGAATATAATCTCTGGTATTATAACAACGTGTTTTATAATGATACGGGAGTCATTACAGCGAGGTATGCGTATAACAATGCTTTCGTTAACTGTACGGATTTGAGTTATACCAATACAATTTCGGCCACCCACGATTATAATGCTTATTACAATTCAACCGTTATTTCAGAACCACATGGTATTTATACCGATCCGAAATTTGTTGGTCCGAACCCAGGTGATGGGTTTAGCACATTGGACGGATTTAAACTTCAGTCTTCTTCTCCTCTTATTGACGCAGGAATGGTTATTAATGCTCCAGGTACACAAGATTTCTTCGGTAATCCCATCTATAACCAAACGCCTGATATTGGTGCTTTTGAGATGCCGATTGTAAGCAATGCTGGTTTTGAATCCGGTTCCTTAGGCCCATGGACAACGTGGGGGGATGCTGGAATTTCAAGTTCCAATGTTAAAAATGGAAATTCCAGTGTGCGGATAGGTGATGGCCCTGCTTCCGTTGAACAAATCATAACAGTAAAGCCTAATACCACCTATATATTGAGCGGATATGGGATGGCTCCTACGGGGCAATCACTAGACATAGGTGTCAAAAATTATGGTGGCGACGATATTTCTGTGCCCATTGCTAGTACTTCCTATACGGAAGGCAAAGTAACATTTACAACGGGAACAACGAATACAATGGCTACGATCTATCTTTTTCATCCAAGCGGATCAGGAAATGCTTACGGTGATGATATTTCAGTAGCTGAAAAGACAGATTCCGTCAGCAATGGAGACTTTGAATCAGGTGCACTAGCCCCATGGACAACATGGAATGATGCAGCAATTTCATCGACAAATGCAAAGACGGGCACTCATGCCGTACGCATTGGGAATGGGCCTGCTTCAGTGGAACAAGCCATTTCCGTTAAACCTAATACGTCTTATATTTTAAGCGGTTACGCGATGGCGCCATCTGGGC
>NZ_JBFTQB010001157.1:0-1641 GCF_056398785.1 Paenibacillus sp. 01T422
GTGGTGGTGCTGATGAATGAAATTTGTACAATGAAGTTTCGATGCATCTTCCCTAAATTGGGAGAAGTCAGCTTTGTGAAAATTGAACAATGGTTATTTAAATGATATTTAATATATTTACAAAATTAACATATTCATGTAACACTCCACAAATAAAAAACCAATAAAATACAATTAAATATTTAAAGAAAACAATATAATAAGTTTGTTTTTCTTTGTTGAGGAGGAGTGCCTACATCCAACCATATTGTTTCCAAGCATCTTATTTCGGTGAACGAACTCAATGTATCAGGTAACAAATCAATTTATTAAAAGGAGGACTTCTCATGTTGAATGTTAAGAAAATCGTATCTGCATTAATGGCCTGTACCATCGCTTGCTCTGCTGTTTATTCAGCGGGAGCAGGCTTTATTCCAGTTGCAGTTGCCTCAGTGATTATTGACAAGCCCGTGCCTTCCGCACCCGCAGGACGCTATGAGCAATCCGTCAGTGTTGCGCTTACCTCCACGACCCCGGGAGCAGACATCTACTACACGTTGGATGGGACGTTGCCTGACGAGACCAGCCTCAAGTTTAACGGAACGCCGATCGTCCTAACGGAATCGACGAACATTTCGGTGATTGCCTATAAGGACGGCGTTTGGAGTGCAGCCGGGACATACGGCTATATCATTAAGACAACAGAGCAGCCGCTGCTGAAATTTGCTGCGATGTCGGACATTCATATCGGCCCTGGCTCGGATGATGCCATAACTCGAGCTAGATGGGCCAGCAATTTTGATGTCATGTCCTCCATTTTCCCCAATCCGGATGCCATTCTTATCGCGGGTGACATCATCAATGATAATGGCAATGGCAAAGGACCTGATCATACTTTTGCTTACAATGTTCTCAGTGAACAGCTCGCTCGCAAAAACATGACCAACACGAATGTTCAGATTGCTATTGGTAATCATGACGCAGCTGTTTCCGATGTCAGAACCCGCTACCCAGCAGATTGGTTTACGACTCAGCAGAACGGGTATTACGAGAAGACAATCGGGGGGTATTCCTTTTTCTTCTTGAACGCAAACAACTACAACGGAGACTCGAATCAAAGAAACTGGCTGACGGGAAGACTCCAAGCAATAACTGCCGATCAAGCGAATCGGAACAAACCGATCTTCATTACGCTGCACCATCCGGTTGCCGGTACCGTCATGGATGGGCAGCAATCTGCCAATCAGAACCTGTATACTGATTTGCAGGATTTTCCTCAAGTAGTTGTTTTTTCCGGTCACTCGCATTTGAACATTAACGATGATCGTTCCATTTATCAGAAAGATTTCACCGCGGTCAATGTTGGCTCGATGTCTTATGTTGAAACAGACCAGGGGTACTCCGCTGTATCGCAAGATGGGCTTAATAATGAAGCCCTATTCCCTCAGAGTCAATCCCAATTCATTGAGGTGTACAGTGATCGCATAGAGATTGAGCGAGTGGAGTACAACGGCGATCCGGGTGACATAGCTCCTGGAGGTGTATGGAAAGGGCCGGGAGACCTTCCGTACAACAGCGCTGGCGCATTAGCGGGTAAAAAGTGGGTCGTGAAATTAACGGGGAATACCAATGAAGAAATTAAACGTAATTTTACTTATACGA
>NZ_JBFTQB010001158.1:0-1637 GCF_056398785.1 Paenibacillus sp. 01T422
TGGCCAGATACTGCAAGAGAAATAAGTGCTTTATGTTTTTCGATATTTTCCAAGATGTTACCCTTTTGGGGCATCATTTGAGCAACCGCAATTTTCATTCGAATCTACCTCGTTTTCGTATTGTTGATGAATATGCTCGAGAAAATACGTTACAAATATCCAACGTTCCCATACCAAGGTATTCGCCAATTGACCAAACTATCCTCCCTCTATGGAGAAACGCTTTGCTCTTAAATACTCTCGTTTTCTCAGTTTTTGACCTTTAAATACTTTTTAGCAGATAACATTCAATGGTATGAAGTTGTAGAGGAAGAAATTTATGGATATGCTGAGGGGGAAAAGACTCTCTACCTAAACCACCTGTTGTAAATAACGGATGGTATGGTAATGTATGGTTGCACCTTTGGATCTCCACATGTGCTCATGGCGGTCAACCCTCCCACATCTCGCAGAGTCTACGCTCTCACATTCCTTCATTCAACCTGTCCATGAGGTGGAGGTCAGATATGCTGCCTACAGGATCTTTGTCCGTAAGGATAGTGCCTTTCCGACTCATCCGTGCTTCTTGTTATCTAACTCTAACCTAGGTCATCATCATAAAAAAGCGATCATTAAGCTGCTTGTGGTATCGAAGTCTCCCCAGCCATGCAAAAATATACACAGGGATGGCGAATGCCTATTTAAAAAATCTTTGTTCCCATTATCAAATTGAGATCATTGAGTTATTTGAACGCGATGACGTTAGTATCTATAATTCCATACCAACTGCCGAAGGTGCAATTTTGATGGCTATGCAAAATACAGATATAATGATTCATGGTTCGCCATGTATGGTACTTGGATTTGGACGAACCGGGTTTACCCTCTCCCGTACTTTACAGGCACTTGGGGCAAAAGTAAAAGTTGGTGATCGAAATGATATAGCCCGCGCGTATGAAATGGGATTCGAAGCATTTTACTTAACAGATTTATGTCAAAAAGTTACGGGAGTTGATTTATTATTTAATACCGTTCCGGCAATGGTACTTACAGCAGAAGTCATCCGTAATCTCCTGCACAGGGCAGTGATTATTGATCTTGCTTCCAAACCCGGCGGAACTGATTTTCGTTTTGCTGAAAAAAGAGGGATCAAAGCATTGCTTGCTCCGGGTCTACCTGGTATTGTCGCGCCGAAAACAGCAGGGCGAATTTTAGCGGATATCACTAGTCAGTTGATTTTGGAGAATATAAGAGTTAGGCAAATTCAAGAACCCATTCTTCAATAAAAAAACTAACTAGAGATAACCTTATTCATCCTGTATCCATCCCCAGAGTGTTTCCGCCAATCTTATATGACTGTAAGTTGATGGTTAAGCTTGTCCAGAAATTGACGATATAATGACCATGTTATTATTCTGGGAAAGGAAAAGACGCCTCCATAAATCGTGTTACTGCGCTAACAGTGACACGATTTATGGAGGCGTCTTCCCAACACCTATGGTCATTGTATCAAATTACACGCTAGTCCTCAAGGAGTTGGAGACTAGCGTTCGTTATCGTGTAAAATAGCTCATAGGCTGGATACTGTTTCCATTATGAGCTATTTTCATCTTTTACAGGGTATTTCCAGCGATAGGATCCTTTATCGAGTGTAAGTC
>NZ_JBFTQB010001159.1:0-1636 GCF_056398785.1 Paenibacillus sp. 01T422
GTTCTTACCATGATTGGCGGCTTTATCGCAGCTCAGAAAATTCTCCTTTATTTCAAAGAAACACCACCGGCTTCTGATATAAGTTGGCATGTGTTCTCTCCCATGGATGGCATTCGCATCTATATGATGATTGCTTTCGTAATTTCGCTTACGATTACGCTGCCTTTTATCCTATTTCAATTATGGGGTTTCGTAAAAGAGGGTCTTACCAAGGAAGAACAAAGCGCTACGCTTCGCTATATTCCTTATACCTTTCTTTGCTTTATCATTGGCCTTTCCTTCGCCTACTTCGTCGTTTTCCCGATGTGTATGACATTCACAGTTCGGATCACGGAAAACCTTGGTTTAACTCAAACCTATGGTGTTGCTCAATATTTCGGCTTTATGCTGAACATCGTGCTCCCCTTATCCATCGCTTTCGAGCTGCCTATCGTCGTGATGTTCCTGACGCGAATCAAGCTGCTCAATCCGAAGCTGCTGCACAAATTTCGCCGGTACGCCTATCTCGTGCTCGTCATCACCGCTAGCCTCATTTCGCCGCCTGACCTTATTTCGCATCTGATGGTAGCTGTACCCTTGTTTGTTCTCTATGAAATCAGCGTTGTGCTTTCCCGCTTCGTTTTTAATGCGCAAATACGCGAGAACAACAAACTAAACACAGAGGTCCCTTCCTATTAAAATAGGCCTTCACTATCATTGCCTTCCCCTGATGTATGGGATATATTTACTCCAATATATCCTACAGGGGCAGGGTGAATTATGCGTATTGAACAACTGCTGTATATGATCGAAATCAACCTAACAGGTTCTATTTCCCTTGCAGCTGAGAAGCTGCATGTTTCCCAACCGAATATTTCACAAGCCATTGTCTCTTTAGAAGAGGAACTTGGCGTTAAGCTTTTTAACCGATCACGTTTTGGCGCCGCACCTACCGAAGAAGGCAAGCTGATCATAAGCAAAGCAGAAGAAATTATAAGCAAAGTCGAGGAGCTCCGGGAGTCCGTCAGTCATCATGACAAAGAGCTCTCCGGAGTCCTCTCTATTGCGTCCGTACCCAGCCTGTGCTTAAGCGTGCTCCCAGGAGCGCTAGCGGTTTTCAAAGGAAAACACCCTGAAGTAGAGCTAGAAATGCTGGAGCTTGATTACCAGCAGATCAAACAAGAGGTTCTTTCCGGCAACGTCGATATGGGTTTAATCGCTGTGTCAAAGGAGCACGAAGAGAACAATAAGCAGTTGACCGTAGAAAAGCTGATGGATAACCGAATTATGGCMTGTGTAGGCAAAAATTCACCATTCGCTCACCGGACAAGCATCTCCATCGAGGAACTGGCGAATCAACCTATCCTGCTCAATTCCGAGTACTTAATTGAAAAGCTCAAAAAGTACGGGGAACCGAACATTTTATTCAAACTTGGAAACTCGGAAGCGGCCAAACGCGTGATCGCCGAGGGCATTGCCATTGGCTTTTATACAGAACTCGGATTGAAATATGACCCCTATATTCTTACAGGCAACACAATTGCCTTAGAAATCACCGGAGAAGACATGGATGTCACCTTCTGCTCGATAAGATTAAAAAATCGGCATCAATCCATCGCATCCAGAGAATTTGCCAAAGAATTAAAAGCTATTATTG
>NZ_JBFTQB010001160.1:0-1629 GCF_056398785.1 Paenibacillus sp. 01T422
GCTCCACAAGGAGCTTCCATCCGAAGCAACGATAGACCTAACCTTTGAAATGATTCAACATCGATTTACCCGAACAGCCAAAAATGTCATCGAAAAACGATATCCCAAAACGAAACTTGAAATGGACGAAGAAAAACGAAAATACAAATGGGGCCGTTGGGGACAAGGTAAATACGTATATCCAGACGAACAAGCAAACGCGCTAAGGGAATTTATCACAGAACAAATCTTTGATAAATTCCCTCAAGCCAAAATTGAGTATTTTACTTAATTATATGCTCATTCACAATTAAAACTTCAACCAATCCGGGGTTATGGTGTTTAACCAAAGTGTGATCTGCGTCATTTTACCTGTATACAGTAAAACCGCAATCACAACCATTAAACCCCCTCCAATTTTCATGATCAGGTTGGAATAACGCAAAATCCATTTGGTCGAGCCGATAAAAAAGGAGAGTACAAAAAATGGAATTGCAAACCCTAACGAGTAGGCCGTTGTTAGCTGGAACCACGTTCCAGGCTCCGTTGTAGCCAGTGCAAGAATTGCTGATAAGATGGGACCCACACACGGAGACCATCCGGCAGCAAAACCCATTCCGACAAGCACCGAACCGATATATCCCGCGGGACGAAACTTTATTTGCAGCTTGCGTTCTTTCATTAACCACTGCGGTTGGAAAACACCAAGCAGGAATAATCCCATGATAAAAATCAACAGCGCAGCAATTTGCCGAAGCAAATCACGATAATCAATGAAGAAATTACCTAAAAATCCTGCCGTTAAGCCTAACGCATAAAAAATAATTGAAAATCCAATGATAAAACTTAGCGTATGCAGCATTGTTTGCCTGCGCACCTGAGAGGATGTCTCACCCGATTTCAATTCACTTACTGAGATTCCTGTTATGTAGGAAAGATAAGAAGGATATAATGGCAAACAGCATGGCGAAATGAAGGATGCAATCCCCGCCCATAAAGCAATCCATAAATTAACAGAGTCCATGTTAAATCCTCAATCCTCTTTTTAAAATGATCCCGATCAACATTGCAATGAGTGTAAGCACAACGGTCCCACCCGGAGCGAGATCCCAAACGCCAGCAACAATCAGCCCAATGACAACCGCAATTTCCGAAAAAATAACAGCCAAAATAACGGAGTGTTTGAAGCTTCTTGCGATTAGCAAACTACATGCGACTGGAATCGTAAGCAAGGACGAAACAAGCAATGCGCCTACAATCTTGATGGCAACCGAAATAACGAGTGCAGTAAGCATCGTAATCATCATATTATAATATTTAAGCGGAAGTCCACTTACGCTAGCTGCATCCTCATCAAAAAACATGAGAAAGAACTCTTTGAAATGAACAGCAATGACCCCGACAACAAGAACGGATACACCGAGAACAACCCATAGATCTTGTCGATCCAGCGTATAGATGCTTCCAAACAAATAGCTCATGACATTCATGTTAAAGCCTTTGCCTAGTGTAAAAAGAATCGTAGCTAGCGCGACGCCGCCTGACATAATGATGGCGATAGAGAGCTCTGCATACGTCTTATAGGCTTTGCGCAGACGTTCAATGGCGAACGAAGCTAACAAAGCAAAGACAAGCCCTACGCCCAATGGG
>NZ_JBFTQB010001161.1:0-1618 GCF_056398785.1 Paenibacillus sp. 01T422
GACGTAGATTTTGTACAAATCGACATGGGAGACTTGAGAACCATCGATCAGGCAATCGATACAATCAACAAGAATTATCCGGAGTTGAAGCTTCTGATCAATAATGCTGGTATGCCAGGCGCTTTCTCGCGCTCTTTTACGGAAACCAAAGAGGAAGATCTACGAAATGCCTTCGAAGTTAACTTTTTCGGGACCTTCCGTTTGAACCAGCGTTTGTTCCCTTTAATCAAAGTTAATGAGGGCACAATCGTTAATGTATCGACTGATATGGCTTCTCTGGACCATATGCATAATGCTGATTTTACATTAAACGCATTCGATTATAACTCATCCAAAACAGCCAACAATGCCATGACACTTTCAATGGCTTATGAAGTCAAAAACAGCAGCGCGCAAGTATTCGCGGTAACGCCTGGATTCACCTCAACAGATCTTAACGGCAATGCCGCAGGTGGTAAATCGAAAGAAGCCGCCGCTGCGATTATAGTGGGTTATGCGACAGATGGCAAACGTCATAATGCCGAATTCTTGGATGAAAAGGGCGTTTACGCCTGGTAAACCTATACTAGCAAAAGCAAAAGCTTTTGCTGCCCGCGGAATAGGAAGAATCTGCTTTTTACTGCTGGTTCAATTCATCTGCACACTAATTCAATGACTCATATTAGAAGCTGCTAAGGGATTTCCCTGGCAGCTTTTATTATTTACAGTCAATCTTCCAATAAGATTTTCGCCATTCCCAAGAGAAATAACCCCTTCTGCTTAATACTTACTTTTAAGTAAGTACCCTACATTAAAGTGGGTTCTTATCAAGATTTTGAAACGATGATAAGCTTGAGTCAATCCAGGAATGAAGTATCAGGAGTCCATGATAAGAGGAGGAAAATAAGATGAAAATTATTGTATTCGGAGCAACGGGAAATACGGGGAGAAGAGCGCTGGAGCAAGGGGTTAATATGGGTCATGAAATGACCGCATTCGTGCGAAACTCGGAGAAGTTTTATGGACAGCAAGGTGAGCGTTCCGCCATTCATGTGAAGGTGATCGAGGACGATATCTTAAACCCAATAAGCGTAGGCGAGGCGCTCTCGCATCAAGACGTCACTATTATTGCTGCCGGCCATGCAGGACAAGGAGATGAGTTCGTTCGTCTCGTAGATAACATTATAAGCCAATGTGAAATCAACCCTAGTTTTTCCGGTAGAGTATGGGTAATGGGAGGTGCCGGTCTGCTGGATATTCCGCATACGGACCTTATTGGCAACAATCTTCCCGGATTCCCGCCTGCGTATAAAAATCACAACCGGAATTTTGAACGACTGCTGCAGTCTGAGCTTGATTGGTCAATTATGTGTCCGGGAACTATGGTTGATTCGGTAGAACCTCCAGTGTCGGTTAATTTGCATGTAACAACGGAAACCTTGCCCTTGTCAATCCCTAAAACGATCGAGGAATTATCCGAGGCCGAAATAGCCGGTTACTTGTTCAGTCGGCTTCAAGACCTGGATGTTACTTATGATGATGTCGTGAAATGCATGCTGGACCATATCGAGCTTGGAGGTCCTTTTAAGAGGAAAAGGGTTGGACTCGCCTACCAAAGTGAGAATCCGATGTACTAAGG
>NZ_JBFTQB010001162.1:0-1614 GCF_056398785.1 Paenibacillus sp. 01T422
CCTATGGCCTATTGATACAGATAGTCTATTCCCGACAGAAGGACTTTGTAACTCTTTTGCTTGCTTTTGTGAACTTTTTGGGCGAAAATGAAAAGAACCTGGCACTTGGCCAGATTCTTCGTGAAGTTTATATAGCAGGCTGGCCGTCTTTATGGTCATCAAATTGAACAATGAAGATCGAACCCTCACCCAGCTCTGACTCCACTAACACTTTACCATGATGGGCTTCAACAATTTCTTTGACAATGGACAGTCCAAGTCCCGTACCCCCAATTTTCCTGCGATCCGAATTATCCACTCGGTAGAATCTCGCAAATAATTTATCCAACGCATCAGCCGGAATGCCGAGTCCATAATCTTGAATTTTGATGAGCACATGGCCATTCTCACGTTCCACATACACATCTATCTTCGAACTATTAGGCGAATACTTGATGCTGTTGGAGATCAGATTGTGAAATACCTGTTTGAGGCGTTCTTCGTCGCCATGGATAAAAGGGGAATCGTCAAGGATGTGCAGTTCAATCTCATGATTGTCTTTTCCCTGCCATTGATCCACGATTTCACCAACCAAATGAGCCACGTTAAGCGTTTGAAAATGAAAGATCTGCCTTCCTGAATCCAATCGCTGCAAATCCAAAAAATCGTTGATTAAATTGGATAGCCGCATAGACTCCTTATGAATCGTCTCCACGTACTTGGCTCGCTTGTCCTCAGAGACATTGCGTGTCGCCAAAATCTCAATAAATCCCATAATAGAGGACAATGGCGTTCGGATTTCATGGGAAATGATAGAAACAAACTCATTTTTCATCTCATCAATCCGCTCTTCTTCCGTCCGATCCCTGAACCCAAATAAATGCCCCCTGAGCGTGTCTGAACCCTCGTCAACAATCGGATTCACGTAACATTCATAGTGCTTCATTTCACCAGAAAGCGATACTCTTGAAATCCTTTTCAGAAAAGGCGGTATACTTTGGTTAAAATAGGCCTCGATGACGTCTTTAAAAGCAGTATCTGACGCTCGCATACCATCGCAATACGTCGAAAAGCAGTCCCCTTTGTTAATCGGCTTCTCAAAAAAGAGCTCCACACGGCGGTTTGCAAAAATAACTCTACCCACCGTATCACACATGACGATAGCTTCATGGCTGGACTCCAGCATTTGCTCGATAATCGTGTTTTGTTCGGAGATCGTCCTCTCCGCTTGCTGACTTTCCCCAAGGAGCACCTTGTAGCTATACTCGCTATCTTTGACTTTCCTAAAAAGATCAGCCATGTTCAGATACATTTTCGAAAACTCATAGATCATTCCTGCCAGCACAACATTCGAGCATATGAAGGAGTTCCACTTGGCCACATACCAACCCAGACTGAAACGCCCGCCGCCGCAAAGGACAATGATCACATCCAGCATCATCGCAACGATTGCAACGCACAGCCAGGTAGAAGTTACCGTACTAGCTTTAGTCCGAAAGTAGAAAATCAGCAATGTGATAAACGTAAGCAGAACGATCGGTAGCCCAATAAACTTTAGAAAAGCAGGCGACAACTGTCCCTGTGATAAAACGGTTGGCAGCAGCTCCACGTAATGCGTCGTAAACAAAGTACATA
>NZ_JBFTQB010001163.1:0-1612 GCF_056398785.1 Paenibacillus sp. 01T422
GCGTATACTCCGATCACGCAATGCTGAGAGAAACATCAAATCATTTATTGAAAGCTGGCGGGAAACGCATTCGTCCCGTTTTTGTACTGCTTTCCGGTGAGTTTGGAAACTACCAGTTAGAAACGATGAWGCGCGTGGCGGTGCCACTTGAGCTCATTCATATGGCATCGCTCGTTCACGATGATGTTATTGATGATGCGAACACAAGACGTGGGCAATTAACAGTTCGGTCCAAATGGGATAATCGGATTGCGATGTACACAGGAGATTACATATTTGCGAAGGCGTTAGGTGTCATCACTCAAATTCACAAGCCAGCTGTGCATCAGATCATGTCCAAGGCGATTGTGGAAATGTCGATCGGTGAGATGGRGCAAATTCGGTTCTTTTTTCACTCCGATCAAACGATACGCGATTACTTATTGAGAATTAGACGTAAAACAGCGCTTCTCATCGCTATTTCCTGTCAATTAGGAGCAATGGCTGCGGATGCGCCAGATTGGATTAGCAATAAACTTTATGGATTTGGATATAACGTAGGTATGGCTTTCCAAATCAGAGACGATATTCTAGATCTCATCGGCACCGAGAAGCAGATCGGGAAGCCGCCAGGCTCCGATGTGAAGCAAGGCAACATTACGATTCCTGTCTTGTTTGCCATGAAGGATCCCGCACTTAAACCGCTTATTTTGGCTGAATTAGACCGTATACATAAGTTAGATGGACAAACAGATGTTAGCACTTTCTTGGATATCATTCGTCACAGCGAAGGTATTGCTATGGCAGATACATTGTCTCAGAAATACATTGACAAAGCGATTGCATCCTTGGATAAGCTGCCGA
The DNA here is from genome assembly GCF_056398785.1 of Paenibacillus sp. 01T422. Classification (NCBI taxonomy): domain Bacteria; kingdom Bacillati; phylum Bacillota; class Bacilli; order Caryophanales; family Paenibacillaceae; genus Paenibacillus; species Paenibacillus sp. 01T422. The sequence continues at coordinate 844 of NZ_JBFTQB010001163.1, forward strand.
ATGGGCAAGCCAAAAAAGATTTGATTGAAGTTGCACACTTCATAGGCAATCGATCTTACTAAGGGAATTTTGCAATTTGAGAAAAGCTGCCAGAAAGTGTAAACTAAGATGGCATACATAAGAATTAACCCTTTTGGGCGTATAGGCCTACTATGGAAGTCAGTTTTCTAGCGAAAACTCAGTAGATGCTTACGAAGCAAGTTTTCTAAAGAAAACGCTAAGGAGGATATCGTTACATGGAAAAAACATTCTTGATGGTGAAACCAGATGGTGTACAGCGCGGCTTGATCGGTGAAATTGTAAAGCGCTTTGAACAGAAAGGCTTTCAACTAATTGGAAGCAAATTGACGATGGTATCGAGGGAACAAGCCGCATTTCATTATGCTGAGCATGAAGGCAAAGATTTTTACGAACGACTCGTAAATTTCATTACGTCCGGGCCAGTGTTCGCAATGGTGTGGCAAGGTGATCAAGTTATTCCTTTGTCACGCACGTTGATCGGCAAAACGAATTCACTGGAAGCAGCGCCAGGTACAATCCGTGGCGATTATGCGGTACATACGAATTTTAATCTCATTCATGGCTCTGACTCACCGGAAAGCGCTGAACGTGAGATCGGCAATTTCTTTAAAGCGGACGAGCTCCTTGAATATACAAAAGTCATTCAGCAGTGGATTTAGCTTTAAAGAAACTTGAAGAACCTGTCATCTTACCAGATGCAGGTTCTTTTTTGTCGTGATTTGAAGGATTTTGGCAAGGAATGCAAGAA
>NZ_JBFTQB010001164.1:0-1612 GCF_056398785.1 Paenibacillus sp. 01T422
GCCAAGTCGAGTAGTTGATAGGTCACATGCTTCATTCGGTTACTCTCTGCATGAATAGCATCAAGAGCTTCCGTATGGAGGTCTATGTTTTCGAACCCCCATCTTCGTATAAGTGAGGTGTAGCCTTCTATGATCGTTAGCGAAGTCTTGAATTCATGCGAAGCATCGGAAATAAACTGCCGTTGTTTTTGCATACTTGTCTCAATACGTTCCATCATATGATTAAATGTTTCAGATAGCTGGTAAAGCTCATCCTTCGCTTTTCGATTCAAAGGCAGTTTTCTAATCTCAAGACCCGTTTCAATCTCTTTCATAACTTTGATCATGCGCAGAAGAGGGGAAAATAGTACACGGGATAATAGAAAACTGCCTGAGAATGAGACAATAATAGCGGCCACGGCAACAAAACATAAGATCATGATTAAGCGGTATAAGCTTTGTTCTAGCTCTAGGGGCTCCGAAATGATCTCCAATGTCCCTATAATTCCTGAACTACATGTAATAGGTGCTCGAACAATTATTACCTTTTCATTGTTGTACATATCATAATAGGACTGTGGTGTATCTGAGTATTGGGGCGGGATAGCCAGTAATTCAATACTGTTAAATGCTTGGTTTTTCACCGTAGAGGTCTGATTAATGGAGCGAATCATCGAGTGATTCGGAAGATAATTAATAAGTAGACTATTCTCACTATAAAGCAAATCTGAAGCGGATATATGTTTTAATATTTCATTTGCTGTATTCTGCAGGATTTCCAGTTCTTCTTCCTTTTCAAATTGAGCGTAGTAATAGTAAATAACGAAGAAAAGAGGGAGTAATATAACGATTAACCAAATGAATGAAAAGATGGACGATTTAGTTTTAATTTTCATGTGGGTGAGGTCTCCAAAATGTAACCAATGCCACGGATCGTTCGAATAGAGGGGAAGGATGAATGCAACTTTTTTCGAACATATCGGATATATACATCCACTACATTTGAATTCCCCAGAAAAGCATAACCCCAAACATCGTTCATGATTTGCTCACGACTAAGAACCACATTCGGATGATCAATCAGATAAATGAAAAGTTGAAATTCTTTGGGGGTTAGGTCGACCTTTACTCCGTCCTGAAATATCTCTCTCGTTCTGAGATTGACATGAGTTCCTTGTAGTGAATAAATGAATGATTCATTTTGATTAAGTTCATTGTYGGATTCTAGAGACCGATTGCGGTAACGCATACAAGCACGAATACGAGCTAATAGCTCTTCCATGTGGAAGGGTTTAATTACATAGTCTTGCCCGCCAAGATCAAGAGCATTCACAATATCAGTGGGAGTCCCACAGGCGGTTAACACAATAATAGGTGTATCTGTATTTATTTTACGGAATGATGTTATGAATTCAAAACCGTTCATACCAGGTAGCAATATATCAAGAAGAATAAGATTCCATTCGTCATCTAATGCTTTCTTTAAGCCATGTAAACCATCCATCGCTAACTCAACTGAATATCCGGCATGTATAAGCTCTAATTGTAGAAGTCTTGCTATTTTCTCTTCATCTTCGATGACGAGTATTTTGCTTGCCATGAATACCACTCTTTTCCGCACATGCTATAAAAC
>NZ_JBFTQB010001165.1:0-1608 GCF_056398785.1 Paenibacillus sp. 01T422
TAGATGCACTGTAGCTGTATAAGCCCCCCCCATATCATCTCTTTCGACCGTTAGCACATCGTCATGGTGCCATTTCCCCAAATAGACAACAGGGAAGCCTGATTCGACCATTCTTAGAATGTTTCTGTCATGTATGGAAGCCGACGAAAGTATGATCCCATCTGTTCGGCGATTTTTCAATATTTTATTGTAGGCGGCAGATTCATCCTTTTCCGATGGGCTTGTCGATAGCATCAAATTATAATTATGATTATCGAGCACTTCGTTAATTCCTTCTAGTAGCTGAGCAAAGTAAGGGTGAGTGAACACATGATGAGAGGTATTGGGGATGATAAATGAGATGGTTTCCGTTTTCTTAGCTCTGAGACTTCGGCCAATCTCGTTCGGAATATAATTCAGTTTCGCAGCTGCTTCTTCAACCAATTTTTTCGTTTTCACGTTTACCCTTGGATCTCCCGAGAGAGCTAAGGATACGGTCGCCGTTGAAACATTGGCGAGACTAGCAACGTCTTTTATTGTTACTGTAAAATTTTTCACTAGATGCTCCTTTTATTTTTTAAATCGATTTAAATTGTATAAACGAATAATAAAGCGATTTCATTATTTTGTCAATACTTTCTAGTACTTAGCGTAATCTGCCCTTTTGTTCAACAGGCTGCTGATTATTTCGGCAGCCTGTTGTCATTAATTTGCTTCTTTTTTTTGAGAAGCCTAACTAACCCTAAACATTTGTGTAAAAGTATGGTCCGCACATAGATTCATGAGTGTATACATACGTCCATGTAAAATTCTTATCAAATAGATATATATCTTGTTCATAATCAAAATCGGATGCAACAATATCACTAGCGTTATTATATTCAAATACAATATCAGGTATATTTTGATACATGACAAATAATTCATTTTTAGTTATAGCATCAAATGCGTTTCTCGCTGCCTCTTTTTCAATACAAACTTGCTTATTAAAACTAAAAATATGYCACTTATACTGATTATAACGAATTTCACTTTTGGTCTCATCGCTAATGTTCTTTGCAAATGCGCTATCCCACTGGTCCATAATTCCATGCTCTTTATCTAATAAAGTTAAAATAACTACTCCTTTATCATGCATGTTTTTAGTAAAGAGATATTTTTGGCGGATAGCTTCAATAGACCAGTAAACTTTCACTAATTCTTCATCAGGTAAACTGTCTATCATTTGATTAATTTCTTGTCTATACATCCTAAAATTCATTCGAATACCTCTCTTCGCTAACCTATAATTGACCAATATTTATACGTAAATGGGATAAAGTGGTTGCGCTAATCTCTCGTTATTTCAATGAAAAAGGCAGCTGAGCGCAATCAGCTGCCTTAATGCCGTGATTGAACTAAAGTTATCCGTTAGATTCCTGTAGATGGATAAATTTCAGCTTTGTAAAAAAACGAGCGCCTCTGTACGATGGRAGTACGYAACGGGTCAAAAGCCCTTTAATTCCATCATCCAGGAGGACGCTCTACTATGAAGTTTAAATCACAAGATAAGCAAAATCAACTCATTGAAAACATTACCGTTCATCATATTGTTGTAGGTGTAGACATTGCTCAAGAGGCTCATGTTGC
>NZ_JBFTQB010001166.1:0-1603 GCF_056398785.1 Paenibacillus sp. 01T422
GCTATGAAGTTGTCAAGTTGATTGCCGAGCGTTCGGGCGGCGAGTATGAACTAAAGGAAGCCACGATGTACTCCAGCTTCCGGCGGCTTGAAGCAGATGGCGACATCGAGTGGTATTGGGGCGATGAGTCACAGGGCGGACGGCGCAAATATTTTAGGATTACAGAAAAGGGCAAGAACACTTACGATCGCAACAAAAGCAATTGGGAGTATGCTAAACGCGTGTTAGAAAACTTAGTATAAGGAGAGATTTGATGTGATGAATCCGAAATTGACGAGTTATCTGAACAGCGTTTTTACGCCATACGATGGGGTGAAAAGCGTCACCGAATTAAAGGCCGACCTGCTATCCGATTTGCAAGAACGATACCGTGAACTCAGAGCGGAGGGCAAGGACGATGAAACAGCGTTTAAGATGACAATCGAGAGTATCGGCGACATCGAGCAAACAATTCTGGAGGTCGCCAACCTCTCCCGCTCACTGGAACGGCAAGTACTGACAAATTTTAATGGCAGCAATCTGAAGGGAAGCGATTTTGCCGGTGTTACGGCCCATAAAGGACAGTTTAAAGGCAGTGCGCTGCATGGTTCCGATTTTTCAGGCGCAGATTTAACTGGCAGTTCGTTTAAAGCCAGTGACGTGCGCGAAGCTAATTTTGACAGTGCAAATCTGACAGACTGCAGCCTATCTGCGCTTGACCTGTCAAATGCAAGCTTCAATAAGACGATCCTTGTGCGAACCAATTTCAGCAAGTCGGGGCTTGATGGTGCCAGATTCACAAGTGTAAGATTGACCGACGTGACGTTATCCATGACTGATCTTAGAAAAACGATTTTTGAAAGTTGTTTATTTGATGGGGTTGACTTTACATATACGGATCTGACAGGGCAACGTTTGGACGGTCAGACGTTCATCGGCGTTAAGTTTGATAAAGCAGCTTTAACCGAAGTCTCATTCAAGGGCGCAACATTAAATAATGTTTCTTTCCAGCCTGGGTTTACTCTCACTAATAAATATTATCGTATGATCAAAACCGTCATCTTTGACGGGGCAATGATGGATAAACTGACCTATGCGCTGCTCAAAGGCATGGGTGCCGATTTGTCCAAAGTTACGATTCGATAAGGAGGGATACCAAATGACAAAGAGGTGGAATTATAGTGAAACTAATTGATCTAAGCGTTCCTATCAGCCCACGAATTAAGGAACCACTCCCAGCTAAAATTGATTACTCCACTCATGAGGATGGAGCACTTCAGGCAGCAGCAGCTCTCGGTCTCTCACCGGAGGATTTTCCAGAAAAGAAGGCATGGGCAACAGAGACATTAACACTAAACACGCATTCTGGGACTCACGTAGACGCACCATGGCACTACTGGCCAACCTCTGAAGGGAAACCTGCAAGAACAATTGACGAACTACCACTGGAGTGGTTTTATTCAGATGGCGTGTTACTAGACTTTAGCAGCAAACCGCCAGGTTATGAAATTACGAAAGATGACTTAATAGAAGAGTTAAACCGAATTAGCTATACTCTGAAACCATTTGATATTGTACTCATTCGCAGCGATGCAGATAAACGATTGTACCATGAGCATTATGC
>NZ_JBFTQB010001167.1:0-1599 GCF_056398785.1 Paenibacillus sp. 01T422
ACCATCCTATGATGTACGGATAGTAGACGAAAAATATAAGAATGTATTTAATTTTAATATAAAATTATGGCTTACTTCTGTGGGATATGCACCGAATCATTGGGAAATTAGCACTAAAGATGACAGTACTCATCATTTTAAGGGCATGGAAAAGATTGAATCAAATGCAGATAAAGGCACGGATGATTCAGTATGCTATGGATTGAAATTCTACAAGGATGTGTCTGATCAATTATTCTTACTGAAAATATCATATCCTTTTTTTACAATGGAAGCTCGTAAAGATGGAGATCTGATACTGCAATTGTTCAAGTTTAATAAAAATGATGTTGAGAAAATTGAAGAATTACGAATTGAGCCCAAGATTGAAGTCTATACAGAGATGCCTAGCACATAATGTGAAGGATGCAGTAACCTTTTATATAATAATTCTTTCCCTTGACTTTCACGATCACGATTATGTAATATTGTAGCAGTAAACATAATTAAGGCATTGACCAAAGACATGATTTCCTTCACGAACTGTCCAGAGAGAGAAGTTTAGGCTGAAAGCTTCTCCTGTTACCGGCTGTGAAATTACCCCTTTGTAGCCGTGTCGTTGAACCCGCCGATCTGTTTTTGGCGGCAGTAAGCGTCACCGTCTTATCCCCGATACCGGATACCAATAAGGACCTTGCATCTGCTACTTTGGTGAACAGCCAAAGAATGACATGTTGCAGGTCAAATTAGGGTGGAACCACGAGCTGAACGCACTCGTCCCTTAGTGGGAGAGATGCGTTTTTTTGCGTTCAAAAATAATGAAAAATTAGAAATGGAGGTTAATTCATGGAGATCAATGTAACATTGCCAGATGGAACTATTAGGAGGTATCCCCCAGGTACGATTATCGAACAAGTGGCGGGATCTATTAGTACAGGTTTGAAGAAAAATGCGGTAGCTGGAAAGATCAATGGCAAACTCGTTGATCTTAATCAACCTATCGAATCTGATAGTCTTGTCGAAATCGTTACTCTTGACAGTAAAGAGGGCCTGGAGATATACAGGCACAGTACGGCGCATGTAATGGCCCAATCCATTAAACGTATATATGGAGATAAGGCGGTCAAGCTCGGAATTGGACCGGTCATCGAAGATGGATTTTATTATGATATAGATATAGAAAAACCGCTGTCCATTGATGATCTTGCTGCCATTGAGAAAGAGATGGAGAAAGTTATCCAAGAGAACCTGCCCATTGTTCGCCGGGTCGTCAGCCGCAGAGAAGCAATTATGACTTTCGAGGAGCTCGAAGAACCACTAAAATTAGAACTCATTCGCGACCTGCCGGAAGATACCGTCATTACCATTTATGATCAAGGTGAGTTTTTTGACCTATGTCGGGGGCCGCACCTTCCCTCTACAGGCCGTATAAAAGCGTTCAAGCTAATGAACGTGGCGGGAGCCTACTGGCGAGGAGATTCCAATAATAAGGTGCTGCAGCGTATTTATGGGACTGCATTTCCGAAAAAGGCACAGCTTGAAGAACATTTGCATGTTCTTGAAGAAGCCAAGAAGCGTGACCACCGCAAGCTGGGCAAAGAGCTTGAACTGTTTATGTTC
>NZ_JBFTQB010001168.1:0-1595 GCF_056398785.1 Paenibacillus sp. 01T422
AGTCCACACCGTGTGTGCAGAACCGATAAGCAAGAAACCTCCGGCCATTACGCCTAAATTCAGCGGTACGAGCATTTTTTTAAGAAGTTACTTAATCGAGTCACCGCAAGCCCTCCGATGAAAACACCAACTAGAGCGAAAGCAGTCAAATAGCCCACTGAAGCCACGCTGCCAATGCCGTTATTGGACAGAAACAACGAAAGGTTTGTCGGAATCAAAGTGAACATCGATGTTTTTCCGGGAAAAACGATACCAAGATTCCCTGCCATCATTGTTCCGAAGGTCGTCGTAACCGCCATTGATAATAAAGCAATTCTTGCGCTTAATTTCATAGCTGCACTCTCTTTCTGACGTGTGTGGAAAATCAGCATTTGGTGCAAGCTTATTGTTCTTCAAGCTCATCGTATATGCGCGATACTTCTGGATCTAATTCTTTGGTTTCAAAATCAGTCCATTGGCTGAGTGTTTGCCAGCGTTTCGTTTCCGCTAACTTACCTTGGTCCACCGCATTTGCAATTGCTACCGCATCGCTTCCAAGTAACAAGCGAAGTGGTGGATTTTCCTCATTGACGATCTTAATGATGGCTTGCGCCGCTTTATCCGGATCGCCGTTCTCCTTGCCGGTTGTGTCACGAAGATGTTTAAGCAATCCGCCGACTGAGGTTTGGTATTCTTCTCGAGGCTCGATATGCTGCATGGAAGAACCTGCCCAATCAGTACGAAAGCCGCCTGGTTCGATCAATGTAACTTTCAGCCCTAGGGGGCCTACCTCTTTGGACAACACCTCGGAGAAACCTTCCACTGCCCACTTGGCTGTCTGATACGGTCCAAGACCTGGTGCGCCTGTACGGCCACCAATCGACGAAAATTGAACAATGTGACCATGGCCCTGTTCTCTTAGTAGTGGCAGCGCGGCTTTCGTTACATGAATGACGCCCCACAGATTCGTTTCCACTTGAGCGCGGAAGTCCTCCATCGATGTTTCTTCTATAGAAGAGACATTCCCGTAACCCGCATTATTAACGAGGACATCCAATCGTCCGAACGTTTCGAAAGCCGCCTGAATAGCTGCTTCAGCCTGCTCAAATCGGTTTACATCTAACTGCACGATGCGAACCTGGCTGCCGTAACGTACTGCAAGATCGGCAATCTGCTCTGTGTTACGAGCTGTAGCGACGAGTTGATCTCCTTTAGCCAACACCGCTTCTGCAAGACTGCGACCGAAACCCCGAGAACTCCCTGTAATCAACCAAACTTTAGACATATAATTTTGCCTCCTCGTTTTCTCTTTGGAATATTTGTTCCATAAATAATATACGCCTCCAACAATTCCAGGTCAAGAGTTTTCGGAATTTTTATTCCAAAAATAAGCGGATAATTAATTTACTGCAAGAAAGTAATTAAATTTTAACTTAATTTCAACCTAAAACACTATATGAATGAGAAAACACAAACAAGATGTTGGAATTATAATTCCAAATCTATTATATTTTTATAACCACGATATATTAATTTGGAATTTACATTCTAATATTTACACCTTCTACAAAAGAATCATCAGATGAAATAACAACAAAAAAACAGCCCGCGAGACC
>NZ_JBFTQB010001169.1:0-1591 GCF_056398785.1 Paenibacillus sp. 01T422
ATTAAAAACCCAACGGTGAGCTCAACTTATGCAAGTGAGGAGTATTTTTATGGAAATCAACAAAATGGTCATTAAAGGGTTTCAATTTATTCTAAGTGGATCTTTAATCCTACTTGGATTATTTCTGACCTTTTTTATGCTCCGTGAACTTGGCATTATAATTCAATCTTTTTTTAATCCTATTTTAAACGTTCATGATATTTTGCAGGATATATTAGTTTTTTTTCTTTATTTCGCTTTTATTTCCATGGTTTTAAAATATTTCAAAGAGGAATACCATTTCCCAATACGATATCTTCTTTATGTCGGGATTACGGCAACAATTCGATTTATAATAGTAAACCAAGGCAAAGCGCAAGAGAATTTATTATTGTCTATTGTCATTTTTGTTCTCTTGGTTAGTTTTTTACTAGAATCCAAATTGCATAAGCATTCAGAAGATTAACGAGGGAGGACATTGACGCTGGGACAAGTATGTAAAAAGCACTTCAAAACTTAATTATGTTTTGAAGTACCAAATAAAGTTTTGAAGAAAAGTATATTTACTGTTGGGAGACAATAAAGTCTTGAAGTTATATGGCGTTCACTTAGTTTAGTGAATGCTTTTTTATTTATTTAATAATTAGTTAGAAAATTTAGAGATAAGTATTAGGTAAATATTGATGTTGTCGCGACGACCAGTTGGACTTTAGCATTATTCTGATTCGTAAGGGTACGGTATAAKATCGCTGACTACCGTTGTTTCCTCCTCGGCCTGCAGGTGCAAGTGTTTGACATGCAGGTCGAGCGATACCGGCCGGCTCAATAAATACAGTCTGAACGCTTGCCGTCTCATCCAGCGCGGCATCGCCAACTTGATTGCGATATTCTTTTTCACGGGCAACACGTACCGGCCTCCTCTCGTCGAGACGATGCTTTCCTGCAAATAACTGAGGTATTTGGACAATGCCGTGTCGAATTTCTTGCGAATGCGGTCGTCGAGTATGTTTATCTTTTTGCGGACACGCGACAAAGTTTCAAATGAATGCCTCCTTTTGAGTACAAAAAAAGCGGACTGGAAACCAAAATCGTTTCCAGTCCGCTTAGGGAGAAACTGATGTTCTTAACAGCATCACATGCAACCTGCCAGTAGAGCACGACAAAACAAACCATTCCAATTGAACGGTACACTCGCGTACGCCAAGCAAAACAGATTTCACTATGAAATTGCTAGCTAAGAACGACCTCAGACATTAAAATTTCTCCTTTATATTCCTCTACTGCAAGTATACCCTTATCATATGCGAGTCCAGTCTGGATATCGTGCGAGAAAATAGCATAAATCCAACTTTCGATGAGATAAAACTAAATAAAACTTGATTGAGGTCTTTCGAAGTTGAGCAACCGCGTTCAGATGTAGGTTTATTCGCCAACTGCAGCCGCCGAATTTGATCTTTTATATTGATTTCCGATTTACTATAGCTCAAAGATACAGAATTACAACGCTATGAAGTCAAGTTATGGTTCCTGACCAGTGCAGTTATTATCGAAGAACTCAGGATTTAATAAGCTCGTTTTTCCAAAACTCAATTACAGTATGGTCGGATAATTG
>NZ_JBFTQB010001170.1:0-1588 GCF_056398785.1 Paenibacillus sp. 01T422
AGAGTTAATGGACCTAATCGACCGAGCACCACAAAAAGGGATATGATGATGACTGCCAGCGCACGAAGGACTGGTAGTAAAGCAATTGATTCATAAATTAAGATGCCAACTGTCCAAATGGACACATAAAAAATTTGTTTGCTAATTCTCTCCCTTAATGGGTAATGACTAATAAACATCATATTAACAGGTGGCACAAGTACCGTTCTTGCTAAAAATCCTTGCCATTCTATTTTAAGACCAAAAATTAACTTGCAACAACCCACGCTGGTGTTGAAGGCAAATAAATTTGCACCAGTTAACACGCAAATCACCATTGAAAGTACTGGGTTTGTTCGATGAAACATATGAATCCTATGTTTTAGGGCAACAGAAGCGAAGCTTCATGATTATGATTTATGTACGTAAAATGGTCCGCCCCAAGACCTCTATATGTAGCCCTAGCATTCCCACGCTTTGTTATCACATGAATAGACTTAGGATTCCATTCTTTACAGATCTGAATATATCTGCAGCATAAATTAAAACTCACTTCAAACAAATAAACCTTACCAATTCTTATCTCTGGAACCGTCCAACTTCTTGCATCCTCTGTATTTACCATGATAATGCGATCAACACCCATAGCTTCCAGACGTTTTTTACCATAGCTGTTATTTGTAATTGCGTAATATAGAATCCCTTTTTTTCTTAACAAATGAATAAATTCTTTTCCCGCCAGATTTGGCGCAGAAACTAAAACATACTCTGATGGACTAATTTGATCTAATTCGTGCAATGCTCTCTCCTCCTCATGGGAGGCAGCGAAAACAAACCATTAAATCTTATAGAGATGTAGTCGTTACCTCTCCAATAAATACGCTTACGAAGTTAGCTGACGGATTCGGACGTGAGAATCGCCCTACACGTTTCTTACTGTGATTCACCCCACTGTGCATTAATACACGCGCCAGTACATGGTTCCTCCGCTCCTGCGGTTGCGCAGGACTCAGCGATTTCACAACTTCACCTCTCTGATGACAATGAGGACCCGCCGTAGGCAGGCCCTGGTTGAACGAAGCATCTATTATCGTGCAGCGATGAAGTCTGGTCTAGGCTGTTTACCAGAATAAGGGGCATTCAGTTTATTAAATACACTATTATATACAATAAAAACGTTGCTTCGCGGGTCTGGCGTAATATTGCTATTCGAGCCATGCATTAAATTACAGTCGAAAAGTATGATGGAACCAGCCTTGCCAGTCGGTGCGACGATACCTCCTTGTTCAGCCAAATTTCTCAGACTATCCTGATCAGGCACGCCATATTCTTGCCGGCGAAGTGAAGTTTTATAATTATCATCAGGTGTTTCCCCAATGCAGGATACAAATGTGCGATGTGATCCTGGTATAACCATAAGAGGACCATTATTAGGCGTGTTATCTTCCAACGCTATAGAACAACTGAGTGCCCTCATCTGAGGCATCCCATCCTCAACATGCCAGGTTTCAAAATCAGAATGCCAATAAAACTCCTTGCCTGTAAAACCCTGCTTAAAATTTATTCTTGATTGATGCACATACAAATCACTTCCAAGAATCTGCTGAAC
>NZ_JBFTQB010001171.1:0-1585 GCF_056398785.1 Paenibacillus sp. 01T422
AGCTTATCAGAATCAAGGTTTACCTCTGAGAACAACCCACGAAACGTACTGTCGAAAGACTCATTTTCTATAAATTTAAAACCAGCTTGTAGTGTCCTTAAAAGGTACTCGTTTTGCGTGCGAGCTAATTCGTATATATTACTCCAGAGATACTGCGGCTGGATTACATAATGAAGCTTACGTCTCATTTGCTTTTCAAACATTGCTAYTTGATCCAAATTGTTATTATACCACATAATAAGCGGGGTCAATTTTTTACTTTCAAACAATATGAAATGATCATCGATCATTATGTTTTTTTCATTTTCTTCTAATTTTTGTTTGCTAAAATATTCCGCTGCCTGCTCTTTCATCACACTAATAGTCTCATCCTGCTTACTCGTAGCATAGATATTTTTAATTTCACTCTCACAATGAAGATAATCGCTACCAAGTTCTTTTTTTGCTGCCTGTTCATAGTTATCTGAGAGATAACGTAAGAAGAGAAAAGACAACATGTAATCACGGAAGTCGTCGGCATTCATCGTTCCGCGAAGTTTATCTGCTATAGCCCACAGGGTTGCACCTAATTTTTTTGTTGTAAATCATGCATCGTTACCACCACCTATATGTAATACAAAATTATATTTATTTTGGAGCTTGTTAAACACATTTGATAAAAGTTCTTCGTTATCAGGAACTAATTCTTTTGCCTCGTATAGAAAAACAGTTTTATGTGACAATGTATTTATTATTCGAGCTACATCATCAGTGTTATCTATTCCTATTTGTTCAAGCACATACGATAATCGCCCAACACCAAGGAAGGAGGAGACGTTTTCCAGGACTTGTCTTAGTAATGCAAAATGATAAGCATATAGCTGCTTGTCGTTTACCGCACGCTGTAACATTTGCAGTAACTCAAGATGATAAAGAAATACGTCTTTTCTACAATCCAACAAAGATAATTCATTAGAGGAATTTTTTAAAGTATGCATTTTGGTAAACTTCTTATAGGAATCTGCTTTTTCGCCTTTTGTCATCCAGTTTGAAAGAATAGAAAAAAGTCCAACGTGGTGAGTTGTAATAATGATTTTTCTATTTTCATAATGATCGTCAATCAAAGCCATTATTGTTGATGCTGTAATAAAGATGTTATGGTCATCTAAGCTTGAAACTGGATCATCTATAAAGAAGTGACTATTTTGTTCACCTGTCCAGCCTTGAATATCAAACATTGTCAAAAACAGGCACCAAATAAAAATTTGTTGTTCACCACGAGAAATTTTGATAGCATCAAGTTGTTCTTCAATTTCTGATTGCGGATAGAAACTAATGGAGCTAATTCCAAGTGATGAATCAGTATGATAATTAAACTTAAAATCAAACTTTGGCTTGTATGCAGCTAGCTTTTCACGAAGCTTTTCCTCATCCATTGAGGAATGATATTGATTTAGGCTGGAACGCATGACATTCAGCTTTATTGGAGAACCATTGTTCTCAGTATCATTATCCCATACAAACAAATCTTCACTATAAGCGTTATAATAAACACCAGAATGATTACCGTCGTTCAATTCTTTGGTGATATTTTTGTATTCAACTG
>NZ_JBFTQB010001172.1:0-1583 GCF_056398785.1 Paenibacillus sp. 01T422
AACCAGAGCCACATTGGCCCCGGCTTCCTCACATATTTGACGAACGCTTGTAGCATCGTAACCATGCTCAGCGAATAACTTTTTTGCAGCAAGTACAATTTTCATCTTCATGTCTGATTCTTGGTATGCCATTCTTTAGCGCCCTCCTTATAATGAAAAGTTAAGCGGTTTGTGAAAGTTGTTTCGTAGCAGGTGCAGCCTTTACTTTTTTAATAGATACAACCGCAAAATCAATAACTAACGCTATAACTGCAATCAGGAGCAAAGAACTTACTTCTTTACTTACACCGGGACCGCCGAACAAAATATTCATCAGACCGTTAACCGCATAGGTGGCCGGGAAAAAATTGCTCATAGAATGATAAAAATTCGACAGAAGCTCCCTTGGCACGATGGCTCCGGAAGACACCAACTGTAAGGATAACATAGCAATGTTAAATAGCATACCTGCGTTCCCAAACAATGTCAAAAACATTTGTGCAACAAGCGCAAACGTGAGCAAGAATAAGGATTCAAACGACCATAATGCCATAAACCCTTTCTCTACATGTCCTCCCAAAGCAACAACCATTGTCGCACTGATGAGTCCAACAACTACTGCGGCAACGACAGTCAGTATGAAACGCGCACCCAATTTGCCCTGTTTACTTACCGATGTGCCGAGAATATTCGTGGAAACACTGAAGTTCATACCCATGATCATGGTTCCAACAATAGAAGCAAGCACAAGCATCATAGGAAGCATTTGATTCGGCATATCTTTCACTTTATTTGTACTTTGAATATCCGAAGTTACCTTATTCGCAAGTCCTTGCGCGATTTTCCCCGCTTGTTCGGCCGGTAGGTTCGGAGACATTTGAGTAAGCACAGCAGATGCACCTGCGGCTATAGCTTGATTGTTCACAGTTGCCGTTACATTGCCTGCTACCGCCTGCATCACAGGTTTCATCATGGACGGATTGGATTCATTGATTGTGTATGAAATCGGAGCCGTTTGCCCCGGAGTTTGCAGTTTTTTTGTAAAATCGGATGAGATGTGTATAACCATTTGCACTTGACGGTTATTGAGCATTTCTTGCGCCTTGTCATTTGAATCTATTTGCTCTGTTTGAAAAGGCAGATTCGCTTTCAAATTGCTTGCCACTGTGTTCCCCATGCCTTGATCTTCATTGACGATAGCGATCTTCAGATTCTTCGTATTATCTGATACGCCTGCATAGCCAGTCATCCAGATCAAACTAAATAACAGCTGAAACATAATGGCTGTGATGATGCCTACCTTCGTCGTGCCTTGCTTAAAAAATGCGCCTAGTGCTTCTTTCAAAATTACCACTCCTATTTAAATTTAAACGATCATTTTAATTAAACGTTTGTTTAAATTATAGGAGGGAGCTCTTTGTCTGTCAATTAGGTTTGGTAAAAACGAAAAAAAGTAGTCTAACGACAAGAAAATACCCTCATTAGCGACAAGAAAGTCCCTACAAACGCAAAAGGACAGTTTTTCGCGACAAGAAAGTCCCCCCATTATAATCAGTTCCAAAATCGATAAGATTCAGTGTCAACAAGAGCGACCACGTTCACCT
>NZ_JBFTQB010001173.1:0-1785 GCF_056398785.1 Paenibacillus sp. 01T422
TTCAAGGCGCAAACCACGCTTTGACTGTTTGGTGATGATGGCGGAGGGGACCCACGCGTTCCCATCTCGAAAACCACGCTTTGACTGTTTGGTGATGATGGCGGAGGGGACCCACGCGTTCCCATCTCGAACACGACCGTTAAGCCCTCCAGCGTCGATGGTACTTGAACCGCAGGGTTCTGGGAGAGTAGAACGTTGCCAAGCAGTATCCCTTGTGGGATATTTATTACAAGAGTTTAAGGCAATAGCCTACAATGACGCGGGGTGGAGCAGCCCGGTAGCTCGTCGGGCTCATAACCCGAAGGCCGCAGGTTCAAATCCTGCCCCCGCAACCAATTATGAGTCATTAGCTCAGTTGGTAGAGCACCTGACTTTTAATCAGGGTGTCGTAGGTTCGAATCCTACATGACTCACCATTTGCCTAATTACAGCATGCGCGTATGGCGGAATTGGCAGACGCACTAGACTTAGGATCTAGCGGGCGACCGTGGGGGTTCAAGTCCCTCTACGCGCATACCTAGCAAAAAGGATTAAGTTATCACTAACTTAATCCTTTTTGCTTTTTCTGCATTTTTTGCAGCAATTTGAATTGTAGTGAACAAAGTTGCTAGTATTCACCTCGTCGATTGCAAGTAATTATAAGTCATTCTCATTTACAATAATGTTATATCCACAAAGGAGGTTGAGGCAAATGACACAAGCTACGAAGTTTGTATTAACGCAGGAGATGGTCGAGCAATTTTATCGGGAAGGTTTCTTTTATGCTCCGGGCTTTCTCACAAAAGAAATGGTAGATGCGATCAATGAGGAGAACGCTGCCTTTGCAAACGAAAAAGGGACTGGCGAATGGAAAAGCAAAGGTATAATTAATATTGCTGCGGAGCAGGAGTTGTACCCTGAGACCACGGGATTTTTGACGAGTCCAGATGTTGTAAGCGTTCTGGAACAAATTCTAGGGGATCAAGTCAAACTGTGGATGGGGATGTATGCGGTCGTGGCTCCCCACGGGAATGGGCTGGAGTGGCATCAGGATAATCAATATACCCATATTCTCGGCCATATGCTCAATGGCTTCATTGCACTGGATGATATCAGTCAGCAGAACGCCGGTCTATGGCTGGCACCAGGATCACATTTACTTGGACGGCAGCCAAATATCAACACAGAGCCTGGTCACAGGCGTGCTACAGAACCGGCTAATGGTGTGCCTTGTCCACCATTAGCCCCCGGCGATGCTGTATTCTTCCATCGTGAAACGCTGCATCACAGCAAGCAGAATCATACGGATAAGCCCAGACGCGCATATGCCTTTCAAGTCGCGGCTGCAAGCTGCCGGTACGCCCAGACGGGCAAACGGCTAGAGGACCGTGTCCTTTTGTCCGGATACACAAAAGGATAAAGCCAAATTTTTAATCTATCGTAGCTGTGATACGCTATTATGTTGCTGCCTGCTTGCGGTACACGCTGGGTGTCGTGCCCCTATGCTCTTTGAACACTTTGTTGAAGTAGCTCGGGGTACTGAAGCCGCAAGCAAGTGCTATATCTGTGATGGAATCATGTGTATGCATCAGCATATGAGCTGCGTACTGAAGGCGAAGCCGAATGATGAACTCATTCGGGGTCGAGCCGGTAACTTCCAGTGCGGCATGCATATGAAATTCATGCTCCGTGTAAACGTCCAGCTTTTCTTCGAATAGGATACCTTGTGCGACCTTGACGTTCTGATCAAAAAACGATGCAGCCACGTATTTCCTCCTCTCAAAATGAAATAAGACAGGTAAAAAC
>NZ_JBFTQB010001174.1:0-1572 GCF_056398785.1 Paenibacillus sp. 01T422
GTGCTGCAGGAGCGGCTGGATGCAACGAATGAACGTTTCCAGGATGTTGTAAAACAAGGAGGCGCTACATTCGAAGGTCCTATGGGGAAAATCCTTGAAAATCTCCGAGCACTGGACGATGCGCAGGAGGTAACCAACAAAGTTCTGATTTACTTGCTCGGAAAAGAAGAGCAGCCAGCAGTTGCCGAAACGCTCAAGCTGTATTATGAACGCTCCGTGCAAGTATCTAAGGAATGGATCGTCACAGGCCAATCGCACGGCGTTATTCCAGAAACGGTCGATGCTGATAAAACAGCGGACTTGTTTGTTCTTCTTTCCCTCGGATTACGCGTCCGTTCTACAATTCCGATGGTAACTGGCGGGTTTCAGATCGAAGATTTCGCCGGTATGATGACACAATTACTGAAAAAATAGAAGGAGGATTTAAGATGATTCCTTTGTATGCTTTGATTGTCTCCTATTTCATATTTTGGGTGCTCGGGTTGCTCGGATTATCGCATTTCCAGGGTTGGCATACTCCTCTGCAGGGCGCTGTCGCCGTCATGCTGCTTCTAACTGCCTCTGCTCATTGGGGAAAAAGAAGGCTTGACCTCATCCGCATGGTTCCCCCGGCTTTCCCGAGACCTGACTTCATCATCACCGTCACGGGTTGGCTGGAAATTGCCGCTGCAATCGGCATTCTGTTCCCGGCTACATCCCGGGCTGCCTCCATCTGCCTGATGGTGCTGCTCGTCGCGATGTTCCCTGCCAATGTGCGCGCGGCCCGCAATCATTTAACGATTGCCGGCGCGCCTACGCCTGCTCTGCCGGTCCGCACGATTTTGCAGCTTGTTTTTCTGGCTGCGATTTATTTCGCGGGCTGAGCGCGACAGCTTCCAAGGGCAAAAGAGCGGTTCAGTTATCTAGCGGCAGCTGGGCAGCTAGCTGCTAGCTATACACAATCGACTTCTCACACAGCGTTGTGGGGAGTCCGTCAGCAAGAGCCTTGACGGCACCGGATTGGGGGGCGCAAAGTCTCGCCTCATTTAACGGACCTCACTGCCGTTAATCTTGTTAAATCCCCCATTTCTTAACGCTAATGGACTCCAGTGTCGTTATTCGCCCATTTCACAGCCATTTTTCACACTATTATTGTGAATAGCTGCTCTGGCGTCCGTTAGAATTTCACAGAGCCTGAATTCCTAGCAATAAGGGCTACTCTGTCCGTAAGCTGACGTCCAGCAGCTCATGTTCCTTTGCAGCTCCTCCACCCCCACTTTCCTGTTAGGGCTTGTCTTTTCACGAGCCAATCTCTTATAGTAAATGCAGTTAGTGTCAACAAGGAGGCGAATTTCGTGAGCTCAACGATTCCTGCGACAGTCCGTGCTTACGCCATTGACGACTTTACGAATCAATTTCTGGCGAATTATCCTGTGCATTGCGAGTTCCGCAAGTCGCCGCTCCATCAGCAGCAGTTGCATGCCCATAATGGTTACGAATTTTATTTTGTACTCCAAGGAACAGGCTCTTATATTGTAGGCGATCAATTGTATCCACTGCATGCCGGCACACTAACAGTCATCCAACCAGGGG
>NZ_JBFTQB010001175.1:0-1571 GCF_056398785.1 Paenibacillus sp. 01T422
AGGTAGAAGCTACAGCTAAATCGACGGCTAATGTACGAATCCCCGGATACGTGGGAATTAGCGGTAGAAAGTCCAGCTACTTGGGCAAAAGTGGAAGAATCGCGGGGGAATAGATGGAGAAATCGGCGTTATTGTGCTGGTGTCGCATGGTGGGATTACGGCACCGTGCTGGTGGATACCCTTCGTACTGGTCGTAAACAAATTATTAAAACGTCGTCAGCAATTTTTGACGATGTTTTTTTGTCGGAATGGGAAGAGTATCAAATTTTTCAGTTGATGAGCCTATTATGGGTTTAAGGTTGTTTTTTGATCGATGTTGTGGTTAGTGTATTATGGATACTAGAACGTGTGCCTCAACGGTTCTTTTATAATATAAAACATAGGAGAATGAAATGGCCTGGAGCAAATTGAAACAACATCTGGAGAGTTTTCTCAGCCCTGCACTATATGGAAGGGTCGAATACCTTTCAACCAGCTACCGCTATTTACCAGATAAAGCAGGACTTTGTTATATTGCGGTAGATAAAAAGAACGTACTCAATATGAATGATACCTTAATTAGATGGTATCAGACGGAGTTGGAAATTAAGAATGATTCCGATATCCGGATTCCTATCAGCAATGATGAAATTGAAGCGGTCAGAAAAGATACCAATGGGAGTGTTCCGGAGGATCGTTTAAAAGTCATAGTAAGAAGTAGAAAAATATCGGAATATGCAAAGGAGCTTTTATCAGCACAATCATCATTAAGTAAATCAAATTTTGTTGTTATAGCTAACAAGTTTTTATCCATTTCTATAGAGGAAAGCTTAGAGAGCAATGATATCTTATTGAATATTCTAGCTTTGATTGACAGAAGAGTTGGAAAAAAACGAATACTAAACATGACTGAGAAGATGAAGTTAAAGCATCCAATTGTACAGTATTTCTTTGAACTACGACTTCGTACATTATGAAAAGCCCGGGGGAGAATATCCTCGGGCTTCTTTGCATCCGGTACGAAGGTTGTTAAAGGGCGCTTCGGCTACTCATTCTCGTTATACTCGATTGTTAGCCCTTCAATATGATGTTTGCTCATCTGCTTTCGCTTCTTCCGGGTGTCTTTCGATTCGAACACGATGTCCATATCGTAGTCTCCTTCCGGGTATAGCTTGCTGCGCTCGATATAAAGAGACAATCTCTTGCGGTTGATGCGCACTTTCTCCTTCTGGATTTGCACCGTAATGTTTCCACGATGATCCGGTTCGCTGCAAACAATGCCGGTACGGCGCAGCGAATGCACCCAGACGCAGTCGCCAATAGCAAAGCTCGGCATCAAGTGGTATAAGATAGAAGGGTATTTAAAGTCGGGGGAATAATAGGCGGCAACTTGGCTTTATATGTAAGCGTCAAACCCTAGCCACCTTCAAGCCTTAGTGAATATATGAGAAGATGAAAGCAATCCAAACTCAGGAGAAGTCTGCTCCAAAAGCCAAGAAAATGGCGAGGGGCAGACTTTTGTGCGCTAGGCAGCACAATTGACTAAAGAGTGAAAGTCTCCAGTACACCGCGAGGTAGCGGAAGTATATACC
>NZ_JBFTQB010001176.1:0-1560 GCF_056398785.1 Paenibacillus sp. 01T422
GGCTGAAGTGAGACGGCTTCAGCTCCTATGGAAACCAGCGATGAACCTCCCGAGCTGGATGCTGTTCCCCCTTCTTTATGCGCTTCCGGTTCTTTGCTTTGGTTTAACGCTGATCCTCATTTATGGTCTGCGGCATGGATAGTCGACAATTAGAAAGGGAGCGTTAGGCATGAATATGCTACTCGCGATAGTGGGCGGGTTTCTAGGACTTTTTGTAACTGGTGTTGCCATTTATACAGCTTGGATGATTCATCAACTTTGGCGTCAGCAGGCGGCAGCGCCGAAGGCTTTGAGTCAGGTAGAGGTTGCGGTGAGCTATTTCTCGCGCTGGACCGTGATGGACTATGCGGTGATCGGACTGTTTATCAGTGGTTTGTTGCTATTGTTAGCTCAGCTATTCGCGATCTTGCGTGATCAAACGGCGACAACTGCTAATTTTCATTTTTCCTATTTGCTCACTGGCCTTATTTTATGCGCGATGGGGATGCTTTTATTGCTGGTCCGTTTGATTGTCGTTCTCGGCTTCGCCCAAACAGGAGTCTTACACCGCACGTTTACGGTTGCGCCAGATCATGAGCACGAGCCAGACCACACTAATTAAGCCAAATACAGGGTACAGAGCGGCAAGAAGCGTTTTAAAACCAATTTGACTGACCAGATAACTAAGTCCTAAGATGCTAAGCAGCAATAGCTTAGGGTTTAATTTCGTGCGTTGCTGCAACTGCAAGGACAGGCCGTACGCGTCGGCGATAAAAGTTGTGAAAATCTCTCCGTAAATAACGAGCAAATAAGCAATTTGCGGGGCGGAGCCCAGCCTGTTAATGATATTCCCCATTGGAATCTCATATTGGGCAATACCAGGCATTTGCGCTGAAAGCGCATAGTGGGCGGAGAGGAGCAGCAGTCCAATGCCAGCACCTCCGATAAGCCCACCCCAGTACAGATCTGAACGCTTCGTGATAGAAGCTCCCATCGGCACCAGAACGGCTTGTGCCATAGCCAAATTAAAGGCTGTATAGAGAAATGGGGCGAACCATATTTTACCAAGAGAATCATCCGTTGTGATCCGCAGCCAGTTTCCTGATGACGGAGAATGCCACGTATAGACGACAATAACTACGCTAAAAAGCAGCATAATAGGAACGACAATCGAGTTGACTGTCATGATGGCTCCAATTCCTCGCGATAATACGAGATAGGAAAGTACCAAGGTGACCAAAAGTCCAGTCTGATAGGACAGATGAAGCTGCTCCTCGAATACCGTGCCGCCACCGGCAAGCATGACGGTTGTGATTCCGAACAGCACGATCATGGTAAACAAGCTGATCCAATTCCCTATTTTCGGTCCAAAAATGACTCGGTTCAAATCCTCATAAGAAGTAGCTTTCAATGTATGAGCCATTAGCATAAGTTTTATGCCAATCCATATAAACAGAATGGTAGATAAAGCGATCGTTAATGTTGCTATCCATCCATAGCGCGTAAAAAATTGCAAAATCTCTTGTCCAGAAGCAAACCCTGCTCCAACGACAGTTCCGATATAGGTAAAGGCAATACGGA
>NZ_JBFTQB010001177.1:0-1559 GCF_056398785.1 Paenibacillus sp. 01T422
GTTTTGCGCAGTCTGGTGAGATTTACGAGGCTTTTGAGCGTCAAAAAATAACGATTGAAGGTCCACTTCCTTCTAACCCTTCTGGCGCCTCTAAAATCGCCAAGAAAGCAGAGATATCGAGCCGAGTGAGGAGCAAAGGGAAGTGGATGCCACTCTTGGCCCTTTTGCTGCTTTTGGCAGTTCCGGCCGCGATAGAYTCTGCGAAGGGTGGAGGGGCTAATGAAACAGCAAACACAAGTCTAAGTAAGGACGCGAGTGATCTTGCTGTGGTTAAACTGGCTCCAATACAAGGAGATGCGTCCGAGCCTGGGACGAAGTTATACTTCTCAGAAGGGGATTGGGGGAAAAAGCTTCAGCAGGCCCTGATTACGTCCGGTACAAGCACTGGTGAATCGGTTATCATGCAAGCGCCGCGAAGCTCAGATGGTAAATGGATCGAGTGGAACAAATCGGTGAATCCGCTGCTAAGTGTTACATCCGAAGGTGGAAGCGGGAGTTCATCTGCATTGAAGTACTATCAGTCGCAGATTTGTTCTTGTCAAGTTGCAGATAGTTCGGCGCTTGTTCCAATCATTGATCAATGGATGCGGGATCGTGAGCAAGCGATAGTGCTGCAAAGCGCGATGAAGGCTTATCAAACAAAAATGGGTTCGTTGCCTGAGACACCTGATCAGCTAACCAAGCCCTACCCGGATAATTTGCTTCCGGGACTTACGCCAGAGATGCAGGAGCTGTTTCCACAAACGCTTAAGCTGCTGAAAGTTGATCCTGCCAAACCTGGACAATCTCAGGAGACAAAACAAGCACAGGAACAAGTTCAGGCTAATCAAGAGGCCAAAGAGCTTGCTGCGCCAAGCAGCTCGCAGCCTAAAGCATCAAGTGATCCTCTGCGTGAGCCGCTCAGAATTATGATTGATACGGATAAACACCTTCTTGCATTAGTTAGCGGTGATAAGATCATACGCAGCTATCCTGTTGGGTTAGGTGGCGAGAAAACGCCTCAGGGTGATTTTATCATTAGTGAAAAGGTGCGCAATCCGAACGGCAAATCAAATGGTGAGTTTGGGAGTCGAGGGATGACTTTATCCGATACGCTGTATGCTATTCATGGTACGAATAAGCCTTCGAGCATCGGCAAAGATGAGTCGCACGGCTGTGTTCGGATGCAGCAAGCAGACATCGAAGAGCTCTATAACATGGTGACGCATCAAACGAAAGTGACCATTGGCAAGGGGATATTGCCTGATCCGGGTGCAGGCGAAGGAGCAGGGTCCACTGGCAGTGGAGCTGGGCGAGGGAAACCGGATCAATCCTTTGGACTGCCGCTGCAGACGAATGAAAGCAACCCAGGCAAAAAGTATAAATGGTTGGATTAGCCCTTTTTCGGTCTATAAATGATCGAAGCAAACCCCGTCTGAACCAGACGGGGTTATTAGATGTTCATTCAAATAGTGAAGAATTTTTGTTGACATCCATCAAGAAAGCGATTACAATTCAAAATGTGATAAATTCAATCATTTCATTCGCGATCATTTGTCCAAAATGAGCAGTAATGTCAT
>NZ_JBFTQB010001178.1:0-1557 GCF_056398785.1 Paenibacillus sp. 01T422
GCATCATTTTTCCTCTAGTTGGAATTTCTTTGCTAATTGTTCTTACTTTGGATGCATTAGTTATTCGTAGGGTACCGGCCTTAAAGCAGCTGCTTGGTTAATTCATTTCTTCAAAATTATATGGTGAGGTGGGAATGAGCATGAGTCAATTAACATTTCGTGTTGAAGGCATGTCATGTAATCATTGTGTAACTACAATTGAAAATACGTTGAAACAACTTGGGGCTCTGGGACGGGTAAACCTGGCCGATAAAACCGTTCAAATTGAATATGAGAAAGCCTCCATGGATATTCATTCACTGAAAGAGGCTATAGAAATGAAAGGTTTTGATGTTGTTTCTACGATAAGTAATGGATAATTGTCTATTTAAAAGAGGTGAAGTCTATTGAGAAAATTAACTCGAGGGATATTTTTAAAAATATGTGGTTTATTCCTGATYATAAGTGYATGTTCACGCAGTTTACCTGTAGCCGCGCATGAACACGGRGACTCAGCGACAGAGATCCAAATGGGGCCTTCTGTKTTAACGGTGAATACAAGTATTGCTTCTCTCATTTTTGTYCTGCTTGTAGTTGTYGTTCTCATTCTCCAYTTACGYGCTAARAARACTRTTWTAASTAAAATGACAGGCATGATGGCGGCTATGACGATTGCTATGGTWTCCAGTCTGGTWGTYGGCACAATAGCTGGWATTGTGTTAGAGAAATTATTCATTTCAACYGTTATTGGRGTCACCWTTGGMATGRYTGTTGGWTATKTATCCGGAAGGTCCTTGCATCTGCTWGCCTCTTTGGACGGCATGTTAGCAGGTTTGATGGGAGGCATGATGGGGGCGATGCTAGGTGTTATGGTGATCTCGGATTATCCGACACTTTCCATCGTTTTCATGGATGTTGTCTTAGCGGTCTCCATGTTGCTTCTATATAAGTTATTAGATGCCGAAGAAAATCTTCATTTGGATACTTCCGTTTCTCAGTTAGAGGCGTAGAAGATGTAGAGGTAGGCAATATAAAACAGGTAGTTCATCGGATTGATACTAAATTTTCATCAATCATTCATATTATTAGCACAAAGGACACAATCTAATTACATGTTCAGGTGTATAATCAACCTTGCCGGAATTTACTGGCTAGGTTGATTTTTTTATGATTCGAAAGGAGGGACTAGCTTGAAAAGTCGTATGACGAAATTCTCAAGAATAGGTCTTATTTCGGGAGTTCTTATGACTTGTCTTTTTATCTTTGCTTTATTTTATTTTCAGCAGCCGGAGTCATCAGCCGAAGAGCCCACGGTTACGCAACAAGGCGGATTTCAAGTTGTTACGATAAATGTGAAAGATGACGGCTTTTATCCTAACAATATCGAGGTTCAGGCAGGTGTGCCGATAAAGCTAAATTTCAAAAAACAAAGCCGCTTGACTTGTATCAAAAGTGTAGCATCACCTGAATTAGGAATGGATGTCTACTTGGAAAAAGGGGATAATTTCTTTACATTAAAAGATTTAAAACCCGGAACCTATAAATTTCACTGTGGTATGTATATGTGTACTACGGGAC
>NZ_JBFTQB010001179.1:0-1552 GCF_056398785.1 Paenibacillus sp. 01T422
CAACAAACTCGATATAAAAGATGTAGCTTTTTTACTTGGATATGAAGACCAGAATTCATTTTACCGCGCCTTTCGCTTCTGGGAAGGGGATACTCCTTCGAATTGGCGGTCCGACTATGTAAGGGCACACCCGACATCATAGAATTTCACACTACTTACTCTACTTTTTCTAAGTTGGCGCGTGAAGCAAGAAATTTGACGTTGCATGCTAGTTACCAAACGATCCTGACAAAGTATTATTATCTCTATCTGGCGCACATGGGTCATCAAAGGAGATGTAAAGTATGGATATGAGATTAATGAACAAGACAGCTTTAGTAACAGGATCGACCAAAGGTATAGGGAAAGCAATCGCCATTGAACTTGCAAGAGAAGGTGTCAACGTTCTCGTTAACGGACGAAATCATGAAGAGGTAGAGCAAACCGTGCAAGAACTGAAGGCGGAGTTCTCGTCAACCTCTCCTCAGAATGCAGTGGGCGATATAGTGGATAAGCAGCAAAGAGAAGCTATATTTGCTAAATATCCATCTGTCGATATTCTGGTTAACAATATGGGCATTTATGAAATCATGTCCTATGAGGAAGTTGACGATGAAGTATTGGAGAAATATTTTCGCACGAATGTGCTTGCCGCTAATGGCTTATCTAAGTATTATTTGCCTAAAATGTTGAAAAATAATGATGGTCGGATTATCTTTATAGCAAGCGAAGAAGCAATTATGCCTTCAGGTCTAATGCCACAGTATGCCATGACGAAATCTATGTTATTATCACTGTCCAAAAGTATATCTAAACTAACGATCGGAACGGAAGTCACATCCAATACGATCATGCCAGGACCAACGCTTTCCGAAAATGTATATCAAATCATTGAAAGCTTATTTCCAGAACACATGGAATTCTCGGAAAAAGAGAAAAAATTTATGGCAGCAAATCTGCCTCAATCCGAAATACAGCGATTCATCAAGCCTTTTGAAATAGGCAGACTTGCTGCCTTCCTATGCAGCCCTTATGCATCTGCGTTTAAAGGTTCTCCAATTCGGATGGACGGGGGTATGGTGCCTACGATTTTTTGAGTAGCTATGGTTTTGTTCTGATAACGGGGAAGCTTTCAACAATGAGTCGATTACTGTAATGCGACTCTGAGATTAAGGATTTCATCTAGACGACTTTCATTTTTCTATGTATAATAAAGGGAAATTCAGGTATGCGTAACTGGCGAAACGTAGAGGACTACGGGGGAGCGCATATATCATACAGCCGATCGCCTGGGCAGAGCGTTTGATCCGATGGGGTCAAATGCTCTTTCTATTTCTAAGGGAGATGATGGGGATGAAGAGGACAAGGCATGTTGGAGTTGTGTTGTATAATAAGGTAGATACGCTGGATTTTACTGGGCCTCATGATGTATTTGGGGTGGCAGGGTTCTTGGGCAGCAATTTCCAGGTCTTTACGGTAGCGGAAAAAGAAACCCCTTTGACAACCGTTAGCGGCATCACGATTACGCCACATTATAGCTTCGATACTTGCCCAGCGATTGACATTCTTATTG
>NZ_JBFTQB010001180.1:0-1552 GCF_056398785.1 Paenibacillus sp. 01T422
GAGTATACGCTTTCCTCGAGCGCTTTTTCAATAGCAGCTATATCTTTTTTCTTTCTTGAATAGATATCGATTAAATTTTTCATTCTGTCACCCGTGCCACTTTATTCTCTGACCATAAAGCGATGCTTACCGGCTTCGGCAGGAAACCAAGCTCATAGCAATACTTGTAATAGGAAGCAAGTCCTTCCCACTGTTCCGGACCAAAATCATAACATAACGTATGAAAATAATGATGCCAATAGGAAGCCGTACCGCCAACTGAAGCTTGCGCTTCTTCAATCATCTCTCCCGGGTTGGCATGAGCTTTCGCTTTACTTGCCATGAACGCATTGAAAACATCAGTTACAAGCTCTGGATACCGCTCTGCCGTCTCCTTACGTATCGCCCATACGGCGAACGAAATCCATTGTCCTGTCCATTTCGCCCATTCTTGCCCAAGATCCGTAATCATATACGTTTTATTGCTCCAACTCTCTTTGATCGCATCATCTCCGATGAGCAGTGCCCCATCCCCAAGCGTCATCATCTGTTCGACATTGGGGGTTGCATATTCATACGTCGGTTTCCCTCCGTAAAATTTCTCAAGTATGATTTTGAGCAAATTCACCGATGTAGCTGAAGTTGTGGGCAGCAAAATATGCCCGTTCGCGATCTCACGGAGCGGCTTCTCATGAAACAATAGGATGGAATTGACTTCCCCATATGCGCTAACTGAAAGATCTGGATACAACAAATAATTCTCAAAGGACTCTCCATACGCAAAGGAGGATATTGGCCCCATATCAATGTCGCCGGCAGCCATAGCTTTATTGAGAGAAGTCGGTACCTGCTCAATAATGTCTACCTCGGACGTATTCATAAGTTCTGGAAAATAGTAATAAATCGGCCAAACATTTGTATAATTGATGCGGCCAATACGAATTTTTGGATCAGAGCTACTCATGGTTATCACCCCATCTTCGGTACAAGGAATGCTCAATGTCCATGCTGTCCAGTACTTTGCCTACCAAAAAATCGACCATCTCCTCAAGGGAGCGCGGACGATTATAAAAGGCTGGCATCGCCGGAAGCATACGTACGCCCATTCTAGACAAGGTCAGCATGTTTTCCAAATGTATGGCATGCAATGGCGTTTCCCTTGGAACCAGAATTAATTTTCTTCCTTCTTTCAGCATGACATCTGCTGTGCGCTCTAATAAATTATCGGATGAGCCATGCGCGATGCCGGATAACGTGCCCATCGAGCAAGGGATGACAACCATCCCCTTTGTCCGAAACGATCCACTGGCAACGGTTGCTCCAATATCAGCAATCGGATGGTGCTCGAATGAGCCTGTACGGCCGCCAAAATGCTCTTGAAGCATCTCTTTGCGCTTGCTTACCTGCCAGTCGAGTTCATCATGCAGCACTCTCCAGCCAGCCTCTGTGACGATCAAATGCACATCCAAGCCCTGGTCTAGCATGACCTGACACAACCGAACACCATAAATAGCTCCGCTAGCGCCAGTAATCCCTACCACCCAATTGCCGCCGCTCATAAGTACTCTCTCAC
>NZ_JBFTQB010001181.1:0-1548 GCF_056398785.1 Paenibacillus sp. 01T422
GGCGGGCACGCCAGAGGAGATTTATCGGCAGCCGGCGACTTATTTTACCGCACAATTTTTGGGTGAAAGCCACACGCTTACGCTCCAATATCAAGGCAGACTTCAGCAGGTTGTGATACGGTCAGGAGATTCTAAGATAGAGCTTATACAACCGGGATCGCAGCAAGCTTCAAGTCTAAGAGCGCATG
This sequence comes from Paenibacillus sp. 01T422, assembly GCF_056398785.1. Lineage (NCBI taxonomy): Bacteria > Bacillati > Bacillota > Bacilli > Caryophanales > Paenibacillaceae > Paenibacillus > Paenibacillus sp. 01T422. Next base: position 189 of record NZ_JBFTQB010001181.1, read on the forward strand.
ATGAGCAACTGGTTAGATTAGAGAATGGTCATTATTTACTAGAGGGAGAGATCCGTCAACATTTGTTCATGGGCTCGTATTATCGCTATATGATTGAAATCGAAGGGCAAGCGATCTTTGTCGATGATGACGCTTATCTCGAATTAGGTCCGTGTCATGTGAGAATTGCCCAAGAGAAGGCTTATTGGTTCGACGTGTAAAAAACAGCAGCCACGGACTTTTTTGTCCCTGGCTGCTGTTTTTTTGCGTGCTATGTATGTTACTTAAGCGAAATCGACATTTCAAGATCCTTTAAATAGGTTCTCGGTATCAGATCGTTTACAATTATGCTGAGCTTTTGTTTCGGTTCTACGGGTGGGAACTCGCGAACAAACATATCAATTCCAGACTCAATGGTATGTTCACCTGTCATTTCTAATTCATTCCCATTTTCCGTTAGTAATTGAAAGGCAGCATTATCGTGATCAGATCGCTGTTCGCCCAGAGTTCGATAATAAACAAGGGTTTTATCAGCTAAATACGTGATTCCCGTCAACTCCATGCTCCCGATTTTCCCGCGCTGGACAACAAATGGTCTTACTTGTGTCGGGGGATGATCCAGCGGCACTACTGTAGTCATTACTGGATGAAAAAAGGGAATTGAATATGGACGAATCGTTAATAAGTTTGGTAGTTGGCCAGTGATTCTTGAAGATATTTTCCATCTGTATATTTTCGTTTGTCCTTCTTTTCTTGCGTATTTCGTACCATTATTAATTAGCTCAAGAAAGCGTCCGTTTTCATCAGTGACTTCCATATTGAAATCGTGCTCCAAAGGTTCATTCCCCTCCATGTCAACACTTGTTTCACCAATAAAATCAATGAACGAATCTGAATAATTTATTTTCTGTAATGTGAATTGCACATGCTTCTGACGAACAGTTTTCATTAGATTTAGTGTATGCATTCCTTCTTTGACCATCCCTATATGACTGTTAAATGAGAAAACCCAATTTACTTCTTTGTTGACCATGTCTCCATTTCCGTTCGCTAACGAATAACCAACTTTACCGATCGATAGGTTTATTTCATACTGTTCTTTCAGTAGTTCCAATAATTGATTGTCCGCATAGGATTGAATAACTCCAGCATATTGATGAGCATTAATCAGCCTCCCATATCCAGTAATTGCTGGGAATTTACGATCATTAATAGTGAATTCAATGTCGTAGGGGGACATACCGCCTTTGACGCTTTCGGCTGTTTCCATCGTATAACTCGCCGTTAAGTCATAGCCGTCGTAGTATATCTCGGAGATTGTAATCTTGACATCACTGTCCTTAATCGATTGCTGAACTTCGGATGCCACACCTCCCAGATC
>NZ_JBFTQB010001182.1:0-1546 GCF_056398785.1 Paenibacillus sp. 01T422
AAGCTTACCATACCACCCTTTCTGCTCTCCTTGATAATTGGCTGCATTGTCAAAAACAGTGATGGTCAGCGGTTTACTGTGATCTAGTGCCTTGGATGTAGCTTCAGTACCGGAGTTCGGCGACTTGCTTGGTTCCGTTGATGCAGTCTTATTGCTAGATTCATCTCCACAGCCGGTCAATGCGACCGACACCATGAAGAGGCTAGCAAACAATAACAACGCCGATTTTTTTATTGCTTTACCAGGTTTACGCATACTTAACCCCCATAATTATTCAATTTATTAATCCGGCGCAAATTATCCTTTCACTGCACCGATCATAATCCCCTTGACAAAAAACCTTTGGAAAATCGGATAAACCAATAAAATAGGCGCTACAACAATAACAGTCACCGTCATTCGAATGGAAGTCGTCGTTTGCTTCGTTGCCAGACTTGACATCGCTGTGGAGCCAGCATTCTGCAGGTTTACCATGCTGGATAAGGAACTTGCCTGATTCATATAGTTATATAGAATAAACTGTAAGCTATAGAGCTTGCTCTCCGTAACCAACAACAACGTGTCCTGGAAGGAGTTCCACTGGTCCACTGCTGCGAATATGGCAACTGTAGCTAATATTGGCTTACAGATGGGCAACATGATTTTGAAAAAAAGCGTCATAGTCCCCGCCCCGTCGATACTTGCTGCATGTTGTAATTCCTTCGGCGTTGATTCTACAAAAGTCTTTACAAGAATGATGAAAAACGGAGCTACGATTGTCGGCAGAATATAGGCCAAAAAATTGTTTGTCAGATGCAAAGACCTCATTGTCAAATACCACGGAATCACCCCGGCATTAAAAAACATGGTTAAAACTGTATAGCGATACCATAATTTTCTCTTCCACATATCCTCCTGGGTAAACATGAATCCCAGAAAGGCGGAGGCCCCTACCGTCAAAGTGGTTCCAATCACGGTCCTTGCTAGAGATACAATGGCTGCATCCCATAACCCCGGTATTTTAAACGCATCCACATAGTTATGAAATTGGATATTTTTCGGATAAAAGATAACATCACCTTTGGCACTAATATCGTTTGCGCTTATGGTATTAATAATGATGGAGTAGAATGGATATACACAAAGAATTGCATACAGAGAAAACAACACATAGATTAAAACAGTAATCATTTTGTCAGTAAGGCTGACTTTGATTTTAACCTTCCTGGTGAGATGGCTTTCGGGCACTTTATCATTCGTCGCCAGACCTGCTGCTGTATCACTCATACAATACTCTCTCCCCTTAGTCTTTTGGATAGTCCGTTTACAGAAAAGAGAAGCACAACACTAATCAAGCTCTTAAGCACACTGATCGCAACGGACACAGAATAGCTGCCGCCCCCCATTGCAAGGTTGTACACATATAAGTATAGAACCTGTATGGAATCCTTGTTAAATGCATTTTGAAAGACAAAATATTGCTCCAGACCATTATTCAGAAAACTCGCAATTTGCAACATCAACAAAACGAAATAGGTCGGCACCATACTCGGCAATACGACATGCC
>NZ_JBFTQB010001183.1:0-1545 GCF_056398785.1 Paenibacillus sp. 01T422
CATAAGGTCCTTGAGGATGTTCGCTAATCGCATATACGAGACAATGCGTTGTTCCGGTAGAGTAGGAAAGATAATAATATCCGTTGTACTTATGAACCCATGGACCTTCGAAATATCGTCTGTCCTCGTCACCAGCAAGAATTGGATTGCCTTCTTCATCCACAATCTTAATTTCTTGCGGCTCATCTGTGAACGTAAGCATATCCTCACTTAAAACTGCCACTCTTGGTCCCAAAGCTGGTTCATTCTCTGCTGGCCCTTTAGCATCAGGAAGGAATGTGCCTGTCTGCCATTTCTCCAACTGGCCACCCCAAAGTCCGCCAAAGTAAATATAAGCTTTATTATCCTCGTCGATGAACACAGCAGGATCAATACTGTAGCTGCCAGGGATATAATTTTCTTCAGCCGTAAAAGGACCCGCAGGATTTGAACTTGTAGCGACACCAAGTCTGAAAATATCCTCTTTGTCTCTAGCTGGGAAAAAGAGATAATACGTATTGTTCTTATACGCTGCGTCTGGCGCCCATAATTGCTGCTTCGTCCAAGGAATATCTCTCAGATGCAAAGCTTCTCCATGGTCTACACAAGGCGAATTAATATCATCCATAGAGAGAATATGATAATCTTCCATCGCGTATTGGTCGCCATTATCATTAGAAGGTCCATCATGATCAAGGTCATGGGAAGGATAAATATAAATTTTGCCTTCAAACACGTGGGCAGATGGATCAGCCGTGTAAATATGCGTAACTAAAGGTTCTTTAGGTTGTACTGGCTTATTCATGTCCATTTTCTCCTCGTCGTTAAACTTAGTTTGTTTAATGTATAAACTTACAATATTAATTATAACCAAGTTAGCCTAACAATCAAGAAAAAGATGCGTCTGGACATGAAACGATCAGAACAGGGTTAATCGTTATTTTTTGATGCTGCAATTAAGAGAAAAATAGGACGCCGGCTCTCATCTCTCATTTCCGAATATTTCTCCAACGCTTCTTGCGTTGGTTGAGGCTCAGAAAGCTTATTTATATTGAATCCAGCTTCGATTAGCGCATTCATATAGGTGGCAACCGTTCGATGATACTTGACGACGTCCGTTTCCAGAAATCTTGCCTGCCTTAATCCTTCATCCTGATAGTTGTCGACAGGCCAATGCAAGCGTTCACCTTGTGGACCATAATACCAATCTTGTTCAGCACGCGACGTGAACATCGGATGCTCGACGGAAAGAATGAACTTTCCGCCACCACTTTTGAYTGATTAACAGGATTTCCTACTGTTAATCTGACCGAAACTAGCGAGTTTCGGRTAGYAGTCGACGATTTARCTGGAGTTTCTACAGCTATCTCGTTCCCCCRACCGTCGCWGCGTAGATTAGCYGCATTTTTCCAGTTATTGCTRCTATGAGGCAATAACTAMAKAAGCCTGACGGGTCAACACCGTCAGGCTTAKGTATTGGCTAYTCTACGAACCCCACCCCATCCCACCTCTCTACTCACCATACAGCCAACTTCCACCTAAGCCGCCAATAACAAATTCAAAAAA
>NZ_JBFTQB010001184.1:0-1540 GCF_056398785.1 Paenibacillus sp. 01T422
CCGGCTTGTACGGTGAACGTATATAGCTCGGGGCGACCTACATCCCATCTACGGATGTTAGCAAGGGTTCCACGTAGAGTTAATTGTGTGGATTGACCTGCAAGCAGTTGCGCGGTTATAGCCGGGAAAACGAGTCCATCTGTAGAGGCACTAACCTCGACTTCACTGTCTATATTACTCAAAGAGTTGACTTGAACTTGCAAACTAATATCCGCTTGATCGCCTGTCAGATGATAATCGATTTTCATCGTATCAATATAGACTTCGGGCAGCTCTTGTAGCTCTACGGATCGGATAATACCGCCATAAGAGTACCAATCTGCCACATCGGTTGGCAGGGTCTGCCAGTCCAGTGTGCTGTCTACGCGAATAATAAGTTCATGCTGGCCTTGGGCCAAATGCGGAAGCAGTGTACTGAACTGTGTATAGCCTCCAAAATGATATCCGAGATGCTGCCCATCTACATAGACATCAGCATGATGAAGAATGCCCTCAAAGATCAAGCGAATATTGCTGTCTCGTGTTGTATCAAAATAAGTGCGGTACCATGCGGCGCCAATGTATTCAAATAAGCCTAATTCATTATTCCAACAGGAAGGAACAACGAGCTTACGGGAATCAGAAGGGAATTTCTTGTACCATTCCTCTGTAGTGCCTAAATGGCTTGGATCTGTGACAAAATCCCATAAACCATCAAGTGTGCGAGTTTTGCGAAGGATATGTTGTCCAAAAGTACGAATCACAGGAAAAGCCCCTTTCATGTCTGTTTCGTAAAGCGTATCATGGAGGAATGGGTATTATCTATGGATAAAGGATTTTACTATTTGTCAAAATCGCTTTGCAGGTGGTGGCTACTTGGAATCGAAAGCTCACAGAATTTATCATCTTCGACTGACCTACGAGAAGCTCCCTGTGCCTGGCTGGAAGGATATCCGCAATACGATGGATGTTCATTCGCTTTACTTGATTATGAGCGGGGAGGGGGATTTCTCGCATTCCCCTGATGAGGAGCCCATTAAAGTGAAGACTGGGACGCTGATCTATCTAAAACCGGGTTTTACCCTAACGATGTCATCTTCCATAGATCAACCGCTTTACATTCGTATGCTTTTATTTGATGCTTTTGATGTGCCTTATGAGCATGCAATCTGGCAAAAACCCGTGTATCTGGACACGCTTAACCTGCCATTTATCAGGCTATATTCCCCTGAACAAGCTGTTTGGATTCATGAGCAGTTTAAGCAAATGTGGTCGATCCAAGGGACTGATCCGCATGAAAGACAAGCAGAGTTTCAATATGTGCTATCGAGATTGCTTCATTATATGAGAGATACGCACGCGTCAACAGACCCGTATATGAAAGCCTTTCAGCAAGCGAAGTTTTGGATGGAAACCTGCTACAACCGTCCTCTCAAGATGGAGGAGCTGGCGCGGAATTTTCACATCTCTGTTTCCCAATTACGGAAAATGTTCATGCAGCAAATCGGCATATCCCCCAAGGAGTACTTGAATCGAATTCGGAATGAGAAAGCCAAAACAT
>NZ_JBFTQB010001185.1:0-1540 GCF_056398785.1 Paenibacillus sp. 01T422
GTATGGAGTATTCTCGTGTTGTTCAGTCCGTATGTTTGCAAAAAGCGGAAGAGATTTACGAAGGACTGCCAGCGCTCTCTTCCTGGAAGATGAAGTTAAGAGAAGCCACCTACGGTGCATATCTAGATGCCGATCGGTTCAGCGGATAAGCCCTATTGACACCAAAAGAATATGGAAGACCGGGAAGGCACATGCCTTTACCGGTCTTCTCTGCTGTTCAGACGAATTTCCCATTCTTTAACATAAGAGACAGAAGCGAGGGCGAGTGGAGCATGAAGCAAAGTGTAAAAGAACATATGATTCGCTTAGTGGACGATTATATTGATGTGAAGGATTTAAATGAGCTTTTGAAATCATTCATTGCGGATAAAGACAAAGAGAATGGGGCGTGGGCAAAGGTTACGCTTTGCACGCATTATATGCTGGGTGGGGATTCACCGTATATTGACCGCTACGCGGCACTCGCAGAGTTGGCTAACTTAATCCTGGACATTGTGGATGATCTGCAAGATCAGGATCAAGAGGATAAGCCATGGATGAAGTGTTCGCAAGCGGAGGCGTTGAATGCCGTTCTGGCGCTCTTAATGGGATTCATTGGCGAGTTGGGTCATCTACAGGTCAAATCAGAATGGTTGGTCGAAGTCACGAAGATCATCGCGCGTTCAATTAACGGCCAGCATAAGGATGTGGTGAATGCGGCAGTGACGGTTGATAATTATCTGGTCATGACGCAGGAGAAATCTGGCTCTCTATTTCGCTTGGCCTGTTTTATGGGATATATGACAGTGGATTCCCCGCGGGAAACGATTGAGCAGCTTCATGAGCTAGCCGATTGCATCGGGCTTATTCATCAAATTCAGAATGATATGCGCGACATCGTTCGGATTGATGTGAAGAATGATTTGTACGGCAAGAAGCGTACGCTCCCTATTTTGTATTTGCTTTCCGTTGAGGATGAAGATTTTACTCCATTGAAAGCCTACTATGAGGGGGAAATTACGTCGGATGTGCTTTTGCAAGAGAAGGAAGCGTTTATTCAAATGATTAAGGATTCCGGTTGCTTGGAGTATGGACAAGTCGTGCAGTCGGTCTGCATTCAGAAAGCGGAGGAGATCTACGAGAAGTTGTCAGCTGTTTCTCCTTGGAAGGAAAGATTCAGGGAAGTGACTTATGGCAGTTTTGTTGAGTAAGGATGATTAGGATTAGGATAAGGGTGAACTAAGTGGGATGACGCAGGAGTAGATGTATATGCCGATAGACTCGATCACGTGTGTGTGATTGGGTTTATCGGCTTATTCGTTTATATTAGCGGAAATATTTACCTTTATTTCGAGGCTGCTGTGGAAAATACCGCCCTTAACGGGAAAAACTGCAGCTAAATCGCTTCAAAACTTGTGTTTTTGGGTAAGTCCCTGATATTAACGGGAGAAATTCCATGTAAACTTACCGGATCTCCAAAACATATCGAATTAGCGGTAGTTACACCCGTAATTTAGCAGACTGACACCAGTGACGAGGGGCGTAAAGAGTGGGGCTCAAG
>NZ_JBFTQB010001186.1:0-1537 GCF_056398785.1 Paenibacillus sp. 01T422
CTTGGATGCTGCTTCATTGTACTCTTATACATCGTCTTGGCAACTGATGGTTTTCCAGCTCTTTGCGCGATTTCTGCAAGGGCCAAATCCACTTTCCATTCCCCTATTTCGTGTTCTGGAGAAACCATACTACGGAAGGAGTGGAAGGCTTCTCTCGCTCTTCTCAAACTTGCTTCTGCTTCTGTATAAAGCTGATCAGCTTGCTTCATACGAACTTGTGCTATCATGTAATGGGCATCCGGGAAGTCTGATTGATGGGTCAGAGCTTTTGTACTATACATCAGTGCATGCCCCCAATCCTTGCGATGATAACTTATTTCCATCAAATATTTATATACGTCAAGCAGCCTGCCAAAAAGGGGCTGAGACAAGGCTCTGCGTTCTGCTTCAAGAAGCGCCTCTATCGCTTCCTGCTCGTTGCCTGCCCCGAGCAGATCACGTCCTAGATACAACCATGCCGCGGGATTATCAGGCTCTTCCAGGACCATAAGTCGCAGCAACTTGAGATTTCGTTCCATTTTCTGTTTGCTCTTCATGACCGTTGGTTCATACCCATCATGCAGCACTCTTATTTTCACCTTAAAGCGATGTGCTTCAAGATTATAAATACCCGATTGTGTGCCCACTTGCTCATGAACCCGCCCCCAATACTGAAGTCCTTTTCCTAAAGGGAATAAGCGAGCCTGTGAGAAATTGTGTTTTACGTGATTTTGGATGGAGTTAATTTGCCATAAGCATAATATGGAGGGGACTGTCGTGTCATGATAAAGGCCGACTGCTTCACGCACAGCTTCCACATCTTCTTTGACCAAATATTCATCGGCATCTATCCAAAATACCCAATCCGAACTCATGTGTCGAAGACCTTCATTTCTCGCAGCGGCAAAATCATCCACCCAAACATAAGGAATAATCTTGACATTAGGATAATTCGAAGCAATCTCAGCCGTCCTGTCCGAAGAGCAATCAATAATAATAATCTCATCAACGGCACCTTGCAGTGAATTCAAACAACGTTCAATCGTGTTCTCCATGTTGTAGGTAATTATTCCAGCGGACACGGTTACTCTTCTTGCATGGAGAAGTCCTTCTATATCTACCCTCTCATCACCAGCAGGGATTTCCTTGAGTGCGTCTAATACCGGCACAACCCATGTCGCTTCAGGATCAAGCAGCCAGGCACGATAAAATGCCTTCGTCGCTGCGCTTCCATAGCCCTGATGCATGAGAGTTTCCCCTAGATATACCCAGTTTTGCGCTTCTAGAGAATTAGCACGAATCCGCTCTTTGGCTGCGAGTTCTGCTGCTTTGTAATCCTTCTGTTTCAAAAGTTCAACAACTGATTGTTCCACTTTTTTCATAATCAATTAGGCAGGTCCTAACGATTGATAAGGGATTTTATACACAACTTTACCATTATCGAATGTAAGGACAACTGTCGTACTTGTATTTTGTGGGAAATCAACACCTTGAACAATTGCCATACCGCTTCCAAATTGTTCATTGATGATAAAATGATAATCAGATTCTGTAGAAG
>NZ_JBFTQB010001187.1:0-1533 GCF_056398785.1 Paenibacillus sp. 01T422
GTTTACAGGTGTCGTTGTATATACCCGCAAGTATTTGGCCGTGATCGGCGTTGCAAAATCAAACGTATTCGAGTAGACCGACGAATACACACTGCCAGTTACGCTTTGGATCGTCGTCCAACTCGTTCCATTATTAGAGGTTTGAATATCATAATTATAGAGGTTATACTTCGCCTCTTCAGGGAAAAGCAGACTATGATGCTTAATTTCAATTTTGTTGAATGTAAATAGATTTTCTCCTTTAACTTGGACCCACTTCTCCAGAGGGCGCGGTCCGTTTGTTTGTGAAATTTTTTGTGTAGCAGACAGCCACTCCGTGCGCTCATTCGAATCAAATGCATTGCTATCAGCTCTGTTATAAATTTCCTCCGGAATTGATCCTGGAAGAGAAGTGCTGGAGGTAAATGTAAACGGCGCTCTAGTCACCGGGAGCGGCACCACAGGATCTCCATTAGTAAATGTCAATTGCGCATTCAAAAGTTTCGTACCTGCTGCGAAAGCATCGCTGCTGGAAAGGAAATAACTTTGTTGATTTCTCCTGGCATCGGAGATGACGCCGAACGATCCATTGCCCATCAACATGCCTGATTGCAAATACTTTGTGCCTCTAATGTTAATGATATTATCTTCAACAGTTTGTTTCTCCGTAAGTCCTGATAGAAGCGTGCTTAGTTCTGACCAGTTGGTTTGTGCGGATGCCGGAAGAATCGTCAATGTCGTTTCATTGCTTTCCGCGCTCTGAGCAACATCACTTCCACTAAATACTGCTTTGACCATATAAGTTCCTACTTCGATTGGAGCTGAATTTCTCCATGTCGCCCCAGGCGTAAGCTCTTTGTATTTGTAAATATAAGGGACCTTGATCGGATGCGAAACGCCTCCCACCATCGGAACATTTCTTCCTGTATACGTAAAAGTCCGACTCTCAAGAGAGAGTTGAGTCGTTGCTCTGCTTATCGTAAGGAGGGCAACATTGCTCTCAGCGCTGCTATACGTGTCATTCCCTTCAAATACCGCCTTTACATCATACTGACCAATTAAGGATGGGGCTGTTTCTGTAAAAGCTTCTGTCACGCCATGCCTCTTGTACCGATACTTAAAAGGGATCTGCGTATAATCGGCACCTCCTTTGTAAGCAATCGGAGCGGTTGCACCATCGGTATACCAATTGACCGGATCACCTGTGTAGCCAATTGTCCGATCATTCAACGTTATGACTGGAGCCGGATTGTATAGACTGCTGACAGCATCGCTGCTGCTAAACAGTTCAATTTCAGCTAGACGAGCTTCCATCGCTCCTGCAGATTGCCCTAAGGGTTGCTCAGGGGTTATATAATCAACCTTCACATATCGGGCAGTAACAGGCGCTGCAAGCGTGCGCTGTGTGACATTATAAATATTTTTATCCACCTGATCGACTTGTGTCCAATTCACATTATCCATGCTAACACTTACATTAAAGCTCACAGGATTCAAACTTTTGTTTCCAAATACCCCATAATGGTGAAGAACATACTTGGATATTGTTTGGTT
>NZ_JBFTQB010001188.1:0-1529 GCF_056398785.1 Paenibacillus sp. 01T422
GTATTGCGCCCGAGGATAAAATCAACATGATTCAGTATCAACAAGACGGGAAAACACGGTACAGCATTCCGCCGTTTTCGCCGAACAGTACGTTCCTGCTGGGGACGGATCATCGTGGCTTTGATGTGCTCAGCCTGCTGCTTAATGGATTGAAGTATACGCTGGGCACGACATTAGTTCTAACATTGCTCCGTTTTGTTATTGCGCTGCCTTGGGGATTGTGGAGCGGGACCACCGGCAAAGGGTGGGGCGTTCTAAAGGCGATGCAGTGGGTAGTCGCATCCGTACCGGCTTTTGTGTTTCTATTTCCACCATTAGCTGGGATGTATTTCGGGTTGAGGCTCGATCATTGGGTGAAAGCGGACGCGCACTACAAGCTGCTCTTCTCCGCCACCTTTGTCATTCTCGTCACGTTCATCGGTGTATTTCCGCTAGCTCATCAGATAGCCGAACGAACACGCTATTATAATGATAAATTATTCATTGAAGCATCGCGCTTAATGGGGGGCTCCGTTTTTCATCGCACAGTCCGGCATTTAATCCCTTGCATGAGGAATGAAATGATGTTCATGTTCCTTAGCGAATTCATGCAAGTGCTGTTCCTGTTGGGTCAATTGGCTGTGTTTAACATCGTACTTGGCGGTACGGAAACAATTGGCGACAGTGACGCGGGCTACTCCATTACGATCACAACATCGGGGGAATGGTTATCCCTTATCGCGTATGGCTCTAGATATATTAGGCTGCATCCTTGGATTATTTTGAGCGTAGGAACCAGCTTCGCCCTGTTATTCCTCTCGCTGCAGTTCTTCTTAAGTCAATTGAAGCGCCGCTATGGGGGCGAACGACAATTGATGTAGAAAAGGTCGGGTTCCATCTGCGGATGGAGGCCCGGCCTTTTTGATAGGCAAATCTATTACTGCGGGTTACTGAGTCGGAAATCGAGTCTGGCGGCAACGCCTGCAGGCATTTCTGCGGTGCGCGGTCCGCCAAGGTTGAAGGCGATGATAACGACATCGTTGCGTCCGCGCCTTACAAATCGCCGAATGTCGAAAGTACGGCCAGGGTTGTAGAACGAAGGTGTATTCTGCGGTCCGTCAAAGAGGAGCGGCACACCGTTGATGATGACAACGGCATAATTGTCGACAGATAGGAAGAGTGAGGCGCCGAGAATGGCTCTATTCTGAGCAAGCGTGAATCGTGTCGAAATAATGGCATTCTCACTGTTTAAGTTGCCAGAGTACCAAACATAGTTGGCATTTGCAACGGACACCCAAGCTGGGTCGCGGGGGATGATTTGCGCATTGAACCAGGAATTGTCGGTGCCGATCGAAACCGTGCGCTGGCTCAGAAAGCGGCCTGATCCAGACTTATGGTACTTTCTAAGTTGCGTTCGGTACAGCAGCATGGCTTTGCTTCTTGGCAGACCTGCGCTCTTGGGGAGCCGAACAATTCTGCTCGGTTTTCCAGCCATTCGTTGTTTTGGAATCATTTCTCCATCTCCTATCAACATATGAATATACTTGCTT
>NZ_JBFTQB010001189.1:0-1527 GCF_056398785.1 Paenibacillus sp. 01T422
CCACTAAACAGCGCAGATTAACGGTAGTTTTTCCATCTATCCTAGCTGCGGCGCCTTAGTTGATCGCCCACTTGGTGTAACGTTAGCATTTTCCGTGAAATAGAAGTGGTTGCTCATCTTACTCGGCTGCTTGTGGCACATAGAGGAACTTGAGGGCGCTATTTGTGCCCTAATGGTCCGTTTTCCAGTTCTTGGGGAACTACAGGGCGTTATTTCTATGTGCTGGGCGGATTATCGGCCCAATTCATAGAAATAACGAACCATAGTTCCCCTTCCGCACTTGAATGGGCATATTTCGCAGAAATAGCGCCCTGTTGTTCCGCCTCGGCTCCCGCCCTTGCCCACGTCACGCTCCCGCCTCCCCCTTGCCCCCGTCACGCCCCCGCCCCCGCCCCCGCCTCTGCCTCTGCCTCTGCCTCTGCTCCCGCTCCCACCTCCGCCTCCACCTCGCCCACGTCACGCTCCCGCCTCCACCTCCACCTCCACCTCCGCCCCTGCTTCTGCTCCCGCCTCCACCTCTGCCTCAGCTCCTGCTCCTGCTCCTGCTCCTGCTCCCGCCCCTGCCCCGTCTCGCTCTCGCCCCTGCCTCTGCTCCGCCTCGCGGTATGCCGGAGACTTCCTAAGTCGCTTTGCGCTGCCAAGCGCACAAAAGGCCAACCGCAAAGTTGGCCTTTCTTTCCCACAACACGTATGCCGCTGTTCTCATCCTCATACATACAACTCTTGCAATCGCTTCGCAACGTGCTGGAACCCATAGTTGCCTTCCACAAATTTGCGCCCAGCCCTGCCTAATTCATTCGCTTTCGAAGGATTCGTAAAAATGTGGCTAATCGAATTGGCGAACGCCCACGGATCGGTATAAGCGCTAATGACGATACCATTCTTATGGTTCTTAATAATCTCGGCATTGCCCCCCCGATTGGTCGTAATAATCGGGAGGCCCGCTCCCATGGCCTCATAGTGCACTCTAGCCAGCGGCTCCTGCCACTGGGAGCTGCAGACGAACACATCCCCGAGCAGGTAGATGGAGGGAATCTTGCTTGGAGGCACAAAGTTTGTGAACACAACTCTGTCTTTCCCCAGCGAATCGCCAAGCTTTCGCAGATTCGAGATATAATCGTCTACACGATTATCGCTGAACCATTTGCTTCCGACAATGACCAGCACGGCATCATCATGCTTTTTGATGACCCGCTGCATCGCCTGCAGCAGAACATCGGCCCCTTTATTGGCGGATAGCCTCCCAACGAACAACACAACTTTTTTATTGTCGACACCGTATTTTTTACGTAATGCCTTTCTTTCGGCCTGAACATCTTCTCTCCAGATGGGTTTGTACTGCTCCAGATTGATGCCCGAATACACCGTTTTCACTTTACTTGCAGCTTCAGGGAAACGGTCCACGATCGTTTTTCCAATGTAGTTGGAGATGGACATGATGTTGTGGGCTATTTTAACCACACTACGTCCCTTGTCGTCCGGCAGTTTCTCTTTGCGGAACATCTCATTATGGCAGCTCAGAACAAC
>NZ_JBFTQB010001190.1:0-3504 GCF_056398785.1 Paenibacillus sp. 01T422
GCATATGGGTGCGTAAAAGAGAACAAAGACTGTTTAGAGGTGACAAAAGTATGGGATTTATAAGCGTTGTTCTTATCCCTCTGGGATTGTTTATGCTAATCAAGCCGTCAATAATTTGGAACATTACAGAGCGCTGGAAGTCCGATAATTCGACAGAGCCATCGGACTTGTATAAAATGTCAACACGCTTTGGCGGAATTATGGTTACGCTCGCAGGTCTAGGTGGTGTATTCGCACTTTGGGTTTTATAAAGAATAACATTTGAACGTCTTTGAACTCTAACGAAGAACGATAGTTAAGTTTTAGAGGGGCTGCCACGTGCAGCCTTTTGTGCTAACATGCAGTTTAGTTACAAATAAAGGAAACCCATGTTGAGTGGAGAATAAACCTTTAGTTACTAAATTGAGATTTGTCCAAGGAAGTGAATTACGTTGTACGTAACTGGTGATCTTCATGGGTATATAGATATTGGTAAATTGAATTCCAAGCGATTTCCCATAAATAGAGATTTAAGTAAAGATGACTTCGTGATAATTGCTGGAGATTTTGGACTTGTATGGGACAATAAAAATGATGAAATATATTGGAGAAAATGGTTAGCTCGAAAAAACTTTAGTACTTTATTTATTGACGGAAATCATGAGAATTTCCAGTTGCTTAATTCTTATCCTGTAGAGAATTGGAATGGTGGAAACGTACATCGAATAAGCGAAAGCATTATACATTTAATGCGAGGTCAGATCTTTACAATTAAGGGATACAAGATATTTGCTTTTGGTGGAGCTCAATCTCACGACAAAGAGTATCGTAAAGAGAATGTTAATTGGTGGCCAGAAGAGATGCCATCACTAGAAGAGTACCATGAAGGAATTAAGAATCTAGAGCGCCATAAATGGGAGGTTGACTTCGTAATCACGCATATGTGTCCTACATCGACTTTACAGGTACTAAATGAATCTAATAATACTGGTATTCATGAGGATAAGTTAAGTGATTACCTTGAGCAAATAAAAGAACGCTTATCTTATAAAAAGTGGTATTTTGGTCACTTTCATAGAGATATGGAATTACCAAATAAACAAAAACTTATCTACAAGTCAATTGAAGAGCTCCCCACTAAGCAATCTTAGTAATGGCAATACAAATTTACTCGTAAATCCGTTAAAGGCCCTAATAATTCCGCTAACGAGAAATGATAATTGAGTAACCAGGGAGCAGATCCCCGCTGCCAGCAGTTGTTCTCTTTTTCGTTGAAATAACTTTGAGGTAACGGTCGGTTACGACGAGCACGTTAGTAATAATTACAAACAATTATTATTATCAAGTGAACTCTATACTCATATGAGAATGTATTGGGGCTACAGAAACGACAAAATTAGTTTGTCTATAATAATTCCGGAGTATGAGATTCTAGTTGATGAAGGTGAGTGGCAATTTAGAGAAGAGAAAATAAAATCAATTATTGATTTATGCCAAGATCTCTGGGAGCAAAGCCCAGTTGAAATAATTCAATCTTGCTTAGAGATGGATGGAAGCCCAATTAGCATTGGGGAAATTCGAAATGGTGAATTACCCTCAATAAATCCAATAGCTATATTAAAAAGGGATTTTTCAGAAACAATCTATAATTTAAATAGTTTTAAGCTTAATACAGAATTAAAAGAGATTGAAAATAATGGAATTATGATCATAGCTAATGAATTAATACATTTGTAGTATGTTAGGTGCTATTCGCAAAACTTTAATGATTAAGCTAACGAGACACTAGAGTTTGATACTTAACAGGCTACCGGCATGTTGGCACCCATTTTAAGTAACGGTCAGTAGAGCGTGGCAGCCCTTCACCCTCGAACGGGTAGGATAGCTGAATGACTCGCGAATACTTTTTGAGACGGAATTCACGAAGTTCGTGAATATCACGTTATGTGAAATTACAGTAATATAATAAGTTAGCATTTCAAGGAGGATTATATGAAGACCATCATCTATATGGTTAGGCATGCTGAATCAGCATACACTGAAGGAACTGAAAGAACAAGAGGACTCACCACTAAGGGCAAGAGCGATGTTGAAAAAGTTACAGAAATTCTTAAAGAAGAAGGAATAGATGTTATTATATCTAGCCCGTATAACCGTTGATTATTCTTTACCGAGTGGGGAATCTAATTCTGATTGCCAAAATAGATCGATATCTGTGATAAAAAACATATTAAAAGAACACTCTGGGAAGAAAATAGCTATTGGAACACATGGACTTGTAATGACTTTGATGATGAATTATTTTGATTCAAGTTATGGTTTGGATTTTTTAAATCAATTAAAGAAACCAGATATTTATAAATTAAGTTTTGAAAATTTAGAGTTAAAAGAAGTAATAAGACTGTGGAATGAGGATTTGGATTAAGCTAAGGTAGGAACAAGTCCAAGATCTATTCAGGAATTAATTCGAATAATCGAAGATGAAATTACGTACAGATGCAGAGTGGTTACCTCGGATGAAGATATTAATAAACCAAGATTTCGAATACTGTCCAATTGCACAAAAGTGCCTACATAATTTATTCGGCAAAGGCTTGAGAAATCAGGCTTTTTTATTTTTATGTAGTCACATTTGTGTCAACTAAAAATGCACAAATGTGACTACATTGTAGTCTTGCGGCACAAATTCACCTATTTTATCGAAGCTCGAATTCGGGATAGCTCCTTATTTCATTACGGGCAGTAGAGCGTGGTTATCGTTTACTTAGAACGATTTTGGAGGAGCATACCGCGATGCAGCTCTTCTTTATTATAGAGTAATGGGCAACTTCACTGACTTTGTCCCTTTAAGCATTGCCCACTTATTTAGGCTAAAAAGACAACGGGTTTTAAATTTTTTTGAGAAATGACCCTTTTTGTTGCTTAGAAAACGTATTTGTTAGGGAGGTGATTGCATTATGTTAAATTACAAAATAATTGATGATATGAAAGTGAAGTCCTCCGCAAGGCAGGATAACATAACATTATGTTTTATCGAAGGTCTAATCTCTGATTATCAAAGTGAACTCATTCACCTGGCTATGTCCTACTTAAATGACTATCAGTTAGCGCAAGATTGTATACAGGAGACATTTATGACAGCCTTACATAAAGTTGATCCAGGAAAGGAAAGAGCTGCAATTCGCAAATGGTTAAAAATATGTACGATAAACC
Organism: Paenibacillus sp. 01T422; assembly: GCF_056398785.1. NCBI lineage: Bacteria > Bacillati > Bacillota > Bacilli > Caryophanales > Paenibacillaceae > Paenibacillus > Paenibacillus sp. 01T422. The sequence goes on from NZ_JBFTQB010001190.1 coordinate 3,193, forward strand.
GCTGTAAAAGCATTCTTCGCACATCAATTTGGAGGCGACTTGTATTTTTAGAACATGTTCAGTTTACAACAACTTCCTCTGTCGCCAGAGATCATTATTTTGGTTTGGACGAAACAGGCGTGTTAGAAGAAGTCATGAAACTTTCCGTTAAGTATCGTGAAGTTATTATTCTTCACTATTATCAAGATATGCCACTTCACGAGATATCCTCCGTTTTGAGAATAAGTAATGAAGCGGTTAAGTCGCGGCTCAGAAGGGCGAAAGAGAAATTAAAGGTATTGCTTAAAGGAGTTGATTTAGGATGAATAGTCC
>NZ_JBFTQB010001191.1:0-1525 GCF_056398785.1 Paenibacillus sp. 01T422
CCCCAGTACTGCATTTTGAATATTGTAAGTAGAATTACGTTCGTGCATATGCGCCTCCGAATACATTGACTTAACAAAAGAAAATGACAATATATGTGTAATAATAATTACAATTTGTTGCTGAATAAATAGAAAGTTAATCTTTCTATTTTTCATATTTTGATGTGATTACTCCCGCTTTCTGCTCAGGTATTAACCTTCAAAGCTTTTTAGCAATAACATTCCAATCGAGTATGCTGAGAAGCATAAATGACAAGAGCGTTATCTCTTTCCCCTTAGAGCGTAATAATCTCCCCGTGTTAACACATTGTATCACTACATATTTCTTCTAGTACCCTAATTTCAAATTGTTAATAAAGTTTAGACAGGTTTATTTAAAAATGATTGCGCAAAAATTCCGTTACTGCAAAAGACAAAGGCAGCTGATCCAATCCCAGCTGCCTTCATTTCTTGATTGAACTATAGTTTCCGTTAGTTCAATCCTCAATCTTCTTATAGTAAGATAATGGAAATATCCATGGAACACCGAAATCATCCTCATAATCATCATATAGACCCATAACCACACTGGGTTCTAATAATTTATGATTATTTTCTTTTGTTAGTTTTATTTCAAGGGTTGGTCCTAATCCCTCCTCACCTAACTCTTGTAGTCCGTGTTCTTGTAAAACTCCTTTCATATTAATAGATAATGCCGTTCTCCCTAATAGATCTCGATTAACAGGTTTACTTCCTAAAATAGGATAAAAGTCAACTCTAACCTCGATATCATCTATCTTTTTTATTATTAATATATGTCCGACATAGTCCATCCAACTTCCGATATAATTATCAATCACATCCATAAATCAACCCCGTTCCTATATATTAATATTTGAAATATTCGTTTAGATGATGAGACTCTCCTGCCAGTTACTTTAACGATACTGCCGATTCATGCCGCCAGCCTCGTCTTGATTTCTTATTGAACAAACGTTCACCGTTAGCGTAACGTTTTTTTGAAATCGGGCTTTTAGTCATTAACAAATGTCCTATATCTAATTAGTAGAATATCATCATCTTTCTCATGACATCTATAAATAACCCAATATCTATTGTAATCGGTTTGTGTTTCGCTAAGTTTGCTACTATATAAATTACGTACATCTTCAATAAGCCTATCAGTTTCGAGATTATACATGCCTAGAATTTCTTTCATTATTTCTATCAGAACCTCATCTTTTGCGTTTAATATATCTATGCTAAAAAGGGTAAGGTCTGGGGTCATCATACATGAAAAGCCACTTTGCTCGTCATCGTGTACTACTGCAAATTCTCTTTCCGGATCCAAAGCTGTATCAATTCTATATTTTTTATAATTACTAATAATATTCTTAAGGCTTTCTAATGACGGGACAGTTACATCATAATCGTTAAACAAAATAATCTCCCCCTTGCACAATTTAATCGCCTTCCTCATTTTGGCAGCTCCCCACTATCATTCTCCGAAAGTTGAATTTCATTCTCATCTTCAAGTAGTTTGTGC
>NZ_JBFTQB010001192.1:0-1524 GCF_056398785.1 Paenibacillus sp. 01T422
ACATTGCACCAGGTACAAATTGCGTACACAGTAACATAATCATGAAGGCGTTCTTCCCTTTGAATCGAAAACGACTGATGGCATATCCAACCAGAACTGAACAGACAAGCACGATAATAACTGTCATTCCAGAAACAACGATACTATTCTTAAAAAAAATCGAAAATCCAACGTTTTTCCAGGCAACTATATAATTTTCAAAAGTAACCTTGTCCGGCCAATAACGGATAGGCAACCTTGTAATTTCTCCCTCCTGCTTAAGGGATGTCACCACAGCCCAATATATTGGAAATAAGGTGAATGCCGCTGTCAACAAAAGCGGAAGTCTCAACATGAATAATCGGTCCAACTTTTTTAACATTGTGTCTAACCCTCCCTGCCAAAACGACTCAGTTTCAGGTAACCCATTGCAAACACAAGCAGAATGATAAAGCTGATTACTGTCAGGGCGGACCCATATCCAAAGTTTTGTGAAATAATCGCTTGATTCGCTACATACATCGTTAATGTAGTTGTTGTGTTAGCTGGTCCTCCGCCTGTCATCGTGAATAGTAAATCAACATTATTGAACTCCCAAACGGCTCTCAGCAAGGTGGAAAGAATAATTGAATTTTTCAGAAATGGTAAAGTGATATGGATGAAGGATTTCCATCGCCCCGCACCGTCAACTCTAGCTGACTCGTACAAGTCCTGCGGTATCGTTTGCAAAGCCGCCAGCATCGTAATCGCGAAGAACGGGATGCCCCTCCACAACTCTGTGATGATCACAGCAGGAAATACCGTCTTCAAATCCGAAAGCCATGCGAAGTTTTTTTCGATGAAGCCAAATTTAATAAGTAAGCTATTGATAAGCCCCATATGCTCATTGAAAAGCAGAGACCACATCGTTGAAGTTATTACACCGGAAACCGCCCAAGGCATAATYGAGATGGATCGGAACAAGCCTCGATAAGCAAATGCCTGAGATAAGAGCAGGGCAATCAGCAGTCCAAATATTAATTGAAATACAACTTCGATCGATACCCATTTGAATGAAATCAGCAAGCTAGAGTAAAACAATTCATCCTCACTAAAGATAGTCTTGAAATTATCCAGACCAATAAATCCGTTATAATAAGGCTTGGCTGGATTAAAATTCTGAAAGCTATAATAAAACACATTGGCCATCGGGTAAAATAAGAAGCTCATAATGAGTAGAACGGCGGGTGCAATTAACATATAAGGCATCCAATGCGTTCTTGGTCGTTTCATTCGTTTTCGCTCTAGTTTGTTCGCCGGATTGATCGGCAGGTTATCTGTGTAAATCGTGTTGGTACTCATTTGTCTCCTCTCTTTCTTCATGAATTACAGAATTGCAGCGAATAAGCGATGCTTGCGGCAATTGACTCATTCGCCTTACTCCGTTTGTCTATACTATTAATATAGAGAGAATTGGTTGAGTATGGAATTCAATATCTTTTTAGCTCTTATCAATATCTTTTCATCTTGTATCTCATTATAGGGAGCAGAAAGTGTATACACATC
>NZ_JBFTQB010001193.1:0-2111 GCF_056398785.1 Paenibacillus sp. 01T422
TAATAATAGAAAGAATAAGGGCTACTCCGGCTATCAAAAGCGTTTTGATGCGGTTATTTAACGACCAGATGATCGCTTTCTTATACTTCTCACCCATTGGTCCAACATGATGTTCATCGTGATTGGTAAGTTTGTTGGATTTAAGCACCATGAGCTTCGCCAGCATTGGAATAACTGTTAATGCAACTATTAGTGAGGATAGTAGAGCTACAACCAGCGTTATCGCAAAAGGGCGGAAGACTTCACCGACAACTCCGCTTACGAAGCCGATCGGACCGAATACACCTACAGTTGTAATTGTTGAGGAAGTAATTGCACTCGATACTTGTTTCGTTGCTAATCGAATTACTGATTCGTTACGCTCTTGAGCAACTTGCAGCTGACTATAAATATTTTCGATAACGACAATACTGTCGTCCACTACCCTACCAACGGCTATCGCCATACCGCCAAGCGTCATGATATTCAAGGAAATGCCCAGTGGTCCCATGACTAACAACGTAACGAGAATGGATAGAGGAATGGAAACAAGTACGATGAGTGTCATGCGTATATTACGAAGGAACAGCAAGATCATGACGGATGCCAGAATTGCGCCTAAGCCGCCTTCCTGCACCATTCCATGGATAGAGTCTTTAATATCGTTGGCTGAATTGTAAATTTTGTGGAATTTCACACCAGGCAAAGTTTGAGCCCAGTCTGTCATTAATTTATCCGCGCTATCTGCAAATTCCACGGCATTCGCCGCTTTGGTTTTGTACAAAAGCACACCGATCGCCGGTTTATCGTCTAATCTGGCAATAAACTTGGACTCACTAATGGCTTCAACCTTGGCAATTTGCTTAAGAAGTAGCGTATCGCCTGTTTTCGTGTTGATTTTTAAATTGTCCAAATTATAGATCGTATCCATTTCGCCTTTTACGCGAACCATCTGCGAGTTACCATTGAAATCCACTGTGCCTGCTGGGCTGGAAACCAATGCTGCCTTAATGGATCCAGATACATCTTCTGGTGTCAAACCGTAGTTGTTTATCGCAGGTGCATCCAGCTTAATCGTAAGCACAGCGTCCTGGTTACCGACCGAGTCAACATGGTCAACCCCTTTAAGTCCATTAAAACCAGGAAGAATTGTATCTTTATACGCATTATCTAGCTCCACTTGATTCATACTCTCATCGCCGTACACGGCTAGATAGTATACTGGTTCAGAAGCGAAGCCGGCTGTTAACACTTTAGGCTTCTCAGAGCCTTGTGGAAGCTTTACGTTGGAGATTAGGCTCTCAACATCCTTCTTCACATCTTCCGGCTTCTTATCCTGATCAAGCTCCAAAATAATTTGTGAGTAATTATCCTGCGAGCTCGAGCTAAGGGTTTTTAACCCGTCTAGTCCTGCAACCGCCTTCTCCAGCGGCTTCGTAACTTCGTCAAGCACATCCTTCGGAGGCGCTACGTATGTAGTACTTACAATGACAACTGGAAATGTAATATCTGGAAAGCTTTCTACCTTGAGCGTCGTTGTGGAATTATATATCGGGCTATGTATAAAAACAGGTGAGTGAAGTCATATTTCAGTCATATATTGGTCATATGGAAAACAATGCCGTTATGACTTCTTATGACCGGACACAAAAAAAGGGCCGCTCATTGGTTTTATCAGACCATTTGAGACAACCCTTTGATGTATGTTTAATCTGTTGTAATAAACCATTCCGCCTTCTGAGAAGCAACCAATTTTCGTTGCCCTTGGAATTCGTCGTATATACTGAGTGTATATTTCTGTAGGAATTTAGTATTAAAAATAAGGCCTTCATCCGGGATCGAGATTTTGAAGTTCTCTCTTTTCCCAAGTCGAATCTTCGTATCCTCATCCACCGTGGATTCTCCATTGAAGACGTCAAAGTCTTTGAAATCAAACTTTTTCTCAAAACGTTTAATTCCGCCGCCATCCTCAAATACAAGCAATAAGTTATGGCCTTCGGTATTAATTTCGGTCAACTTCTCTTTCGTTAATTCGTAGTTGAATTTGAGTGTAAATACTTTGTCCTCAATACTCGTCCCAATTTTATCAATGCTAATCGTGTAAGGGAATATATCCACATTCTTAAGTGTAG
>NZ_JBFTQB010001194.1:0-1516 GCF_056398785.1 Paenibacillus sp. 01T422
ACATATCCATATGGTAGAAAGGAAGCTTAGCTCCCTCATATTCTTTGATAATGGTAAATGTGGGGGAATTGACGTTTTCTTGAATGCCTATCGCCCTTGCAAAACCTTGCGAAAATCTCGTTTTGCCTGCTCCTAAATCACCGTCCAATGTAAGCACGGAGCCCGGGATTAAATAGGCGGCTAGCATCGTCCCAAGTCGATCAGTATCTTCCTCATGCTTGGAGTAGTACGTAAATGTGGATTGAGCCAGTGATCTCATCCCTTTCTTCCGATTGCGCTTGCTGCTCCTATTATAGACTTCGCTAGTAGGCAACGGCAACCTGAAATGAAAAAAAGCCCGCTCCGAATTGCATCGGGGCAGGCTTGCCTTTTCCGTCACTGAACCTCTTCTAACTCTTGAACGGTCACTAGTCGGGAATCGGCCGGGTTTTCTTCGGCGTGTACCTTAGCGAGCGCTTTGCTTGAGTCGACACTGTCGATCCAGACGGGAACGCCGTTAAGTTCAACCGTAATCTTATCATCAGCTGCCAAAATTTCTTGAGCGCGATGAAGGTTCATGGCTCATCCAATACGGATTCTGGATGATCCATCGTATCCGTTGACGTGGATTCGATTAATCCGTTATGCATAGTGACGTTGCCGCCTCCCAAGCCCTCATTAATCATACGGTCAATATCCATGAAATGATCTTCTTGACCCTGATTGTTCGTATCTTGGGATGCATTTGAATCTTGTGCCATCCGTGAATCCCTCCTTAGCATTAGCTTTGCCTATGACAAGCTATTTAGCATTAAACTTGCCTCTTTAACGTACCCACTCCGAGGCCAGACCATTCTCTTAAAATGCTTCCGTATAAAGGAAAGAAATCAAGAGAATACTAGTACAATCAAGCTCATTATGGGAGGAATCAAGCGATGCATACGGTTTGGAAAGGCGCTATCTCTTTCGGACTTGTACATGTGCCTGTGAAAATGTTTTCGGCTACGGAAGATAAGGATATCTCCATGCGATATATACATAAAACCTGCATTACCCCGCTAGCTTATGTGCGCAAATGCCAGACTTGCGACAAGGAAGTAGAGTGGGATGAAATTACGAAAGGTTATGAATATGAACCAGGCCGATTTGTCCTTTTTGAAAAGGAAGAGTTGGAAACGATCTCAGGAGAAGCGAATAAAGAGATCAAAATTCTGGACTTCGTCAACTTGACAGATATCGATCCTGTTTATTTTCAAAAAACGTACTATTTGGGGCCTGGGGATACGGGGGCTGGCGCTTATAATTTGCTGCTCGATTCGATGCGCCAAACCAGTAAAATTGGGATCGCCAAAGTTTCGATCCGCTCCAAAAGCTCACTGGCGGCGATTCGCGTCATCGAGAACTGTTTGGCGCTTGAGACTATTTTTTACCCTGATGAAATTCGTCCTATCTCGCAAGTTCCTAACTTACCCGAGAAGGTGACCGTGAACGAGCGTGAGTTGGAGATGGCCAAAATGCTGATTAGCCAGTTATCTTC
>NZ_JBFTQB010001195.1:0-1515 GCF_056398785.1 Paenibacillus sp. 01T422
GCCCAGCTAATGTCAATGGGATCACCTTTAACTGGTGATGTTAAATAGGGATTTGCAGGAGCATCGTAGGGAGCGCTTCCGTTCGCATGTGTGTCGGGATAACCGAAAGCATTTTTCCTTACGCTTATTTTCACGCCGGAATATGTATACGATTGATTGTTAAAATCCGATGGCGCATTGGGGTAATTTGCAGGTATCGGATAATACGCATGTTTATGATAAGCATTTGTATTTACATTCCCACTGCCTCCCTGATTATCAACCCATGGCACATTAACACCATTAGGACTCGTAAATGCCGGCTCAGGATTCGTATAGGTGACCCTATAGTCCCAAATCGTGCTGTCTTCGTAATGCTCGGATCCCGCAATATAAAACCAAGGTCCCGGATTACCTGTCCCGTCATCCTGTGCTACARCCACACCCGCAGGTTCTTCGTTACCAGCGAAGGCGTTTCCAAACACGGTGAAGTCCACACCGTACGGATTTTTGGGGCTGTTCTGGATCGGCTCATCGAACTTGTAGACGATGCTTCCTCCAAATGAACCAAGGGACACGCCCGTAGAACCGGGCGTATTCGTCCATTTGGAGTTAACATCTCCCGTTGCGCCCCAACCAGCTTCATTGACGAATTGCCCCGGCGCAGGCAACCATTCGTTGATTGAGCTTGGACCTGTTGTGCTAGCATGAGCTTGATTGCTCGGTCCTGCCAGAACCCCTAGCGAAGAAAATAAAAGTATAAAAGACATAAAAAGTGCGATAAACGGCTTTGAACCATAACGATAAATCATTTTTGTTATTCCTCTTTCCCACCAAATTTTGGACAACAGCGCAAAAAAGCCACCCTAAAAAACTAGGGTGGCTGTACATCCATAAGCACGCACAATAACATGTTGTAATAGTAAGAATTATGCCGTGGCATAATCAATTGTTGCTAATTCCCACCCCCAAAGAATTAGTAACATACTATAAATAAAGGCAKGTCTCCTGGCTTATGCGTCATCGCTTCTCCTTCGCCTTCCCAATCTYGTAAACAGGTCAGTGGCATATGAAAGAGTTACTCGGCAAGTACAGTGGTGGGACCGCGTCGGCTTTTACCGAACTTCCCTATTAAGCAAGCATCCAAATCGTATGCTTGCACCCTTATTTAGCATATTATATTTTGTCATCGCTAATGTTATATCGTTTATTTCGTTTTGTCTACTTCATAATTTATTTCATAACATTCGGGGTAAGCCTTATAACTATCACTAATAAATCGATGATCCTGAATCCATCCAGAAACAATCATATAGACATTATCTTTCAAGTAGGGACTGAATGTCTCGTCATTCATGATCTCAACTTGATTCGGAATCACATCTGCCAGCATGACACCATCCGTCTCAAATCCGTCCCGCAGCGCGCTAAGAACCCTGACCGTGGAAATATAAATATTTTTCACAAAGACGAGATGGTCATTTTCAAAAATTAAATATTGTCCAACTTCCTCGATCGCATCGAGCTCTCCACCAG
>NZ_JBFTQB010001196.1:0-1507 GCF_056398785.1 Paenibacillus sp. 01T422
CGTTTACCTGAGCATTAGGAACGACGCTGCTATCACTAGCTCGCTTGATGTTCTGAACCCCCGCATTTTGCAAAATACGTTCCACAGCTTGAACGGCTGCCGGATCGGTGCCGTTGCCTGTGATGAGACCTACTTCCGCAGGGATAGTGAAACTTTGCCCTCTCGCTGTAACGGACTGCGGGATAGGGGAAATCGCAGGAATGCTGCTAACAGGCTCAGTCTCTGCCGCATGCGAAAGCGGTACGCTGAACAAAGGAACGGCAATGGCAGCTGCTAGAAACAAAGTTGTTGTTTTTCTCCATAGGCCATCATTGAAAATCACTTTTTTAACATTCATATGAAGCCACCTTTTCAATAAAATTGGAATTCCTGGCGTTTTCCTTCAACAGTCAAAACCAAGCATTGGAGCGAGCTTAGAGAGAAGCTCCCTAAGCTCACGCCATGCAGCGGCTTATTGCATAATTTGGTTCGCGATAGCTGCAAGATCGTTAATGTCAATCACGTTATCATGGTTTACATCTGCCTGTTTGACTTCATTCCAGTCAAGACTTGTGGCTGTTTTGCCGTAGTTAGCCGCAGCAAAACCTAGATCCCCGATACTCACTTTGCCATCCCCGTTCACATCGCCTACGGTTCCTTGAACGACCAAGGATTTAAACGTATTGAGTGCCGATTGCAGTACAGCCAGAGCTAATGAGGATAAGGGAGCGCTGCTCAAGCATAGCCCTCTATCTCTCGTATTGTTGTGCCTATCAACGCACTTGCGATCTTCGACAAGATTCGATACATTTTGTATCTAGCAAGACATACACGATCACTTTGGAATCTTCAGTCTATTATTTTGTTGGCAATCGCCGCCAAGTCGCTGATGTCGATCATTCCGTCATTGTTGATATCTGCTGCTTTCACCTGCTGCCAGTTCGGACTAGCCGATGTTTCGCCGTAATGTGCTGCTGCAAACCCTAAATCACCAATACTTACTTTATTATCTCCGTTCACATCTCCCGGAATGCCAACAGGTACAGGCGTGACCTGGACTGTGATCGAGGAAGTGTCCGCGGTCCAYTCAACTCCTTTGTCATCGGCCAGCGTAGCTTCCGTGATTGTAATCAAGCCCGCTACCGATTGCTGCACATTCTTCGCCATAAAGACGATTTCGGCGAATTCCGAGGTACCGGTAACAGCGTTTCCTCCGCCTTGACTAGCTATGATAACGCGGAGATCGCCTGCTTGATCCTTGGATTGAACGATGCTAATTCCGTTTTTCGTTGATTTTGCCGTGAAAAATGACATGACATTGGCATCATATTTCAGCTTGATGTCCTGCCCATAGACGCTTTGCGTCACGTTTTTTAGTCCAAACTGGACCGTGAATTCACTCCCAGCAACAACAGAGTTGGCACCACTGAGCGTTGTTCCAGAAACGCCTGAAACAGCACCATACGCCCCGCGATTCTGGGTAACCGATGAGATCGGATTGCCCCAGAAATCCTTACCGCCGTTGTTG
>NZ_JBFTQB010001197.1:0-1502 GCF_056398785.1 Paenibacillus sp. 01T422
ATGCCGCAGTGAATGCTTTCATTGAGCAAGCGAAGAAAAACGCAGGTTAGTAGAAAAATGAGTAGGGATGGTGAGCGGTCATGACGGATATTTCCTGGTTCAAAGCCAATTCAATAAACTTCATATCCATTGTGATTGTGCTCACTTTCGCAGGATCTGTCCTTCAAGGTTTTCTCCGGGGCGGGTCTGGGTCCGCGAAATATCTGCTCTCCATGCTCGTGGAGGCGGTCGTCGTCATCTTGTCCATGTTCGTTGCATGGAAAGGCGTACAGCTCGTTTCACCTTTGATTCAAACCTGGCTGAAGGCTCAGAATTTGCAAGTGCCATCCGTAGAGATTAGCGCGCTCAAACAAGCGTATTATACGGCTTTGACAAGCATTCGTGATTTCCCGTTACTGCGTTTTGGCGTTTTATTTTTACTCGGTTATATAATTGTGAAGCAGCTTCTGAACCTGTTGATTGACCCGTTGATCGGACATTGGCTGGCTCATCGCGACCCTTATCGGGAACGCAGCAATTCGTTTATCTCCTCGGTCTCTGGGGGGGCTATCGGCTCCGTAGCCGGTTTCGCGCGAGCGCTCATTCTCATTGCCGTTTTGTTCATCTATGTGACTTTATTCCCGCATTCCATGGTGACCCCTTATATCGAGTCCTCTCAGATGTATCAAAAAGGAGCGAAGGAAGTCATTTCCCCTTTCACGGGAGATTTCATAGCCGATAAGGTGCCGGTGTTTACCAGGGCGGTGGAGCAGGAATTCACGAACATTTTACAACGGAAATATGAAGTTCTGGATGCAAAGGTGCCTGGCAACATCGTAGATGCGGCCAAAGAGGTAACCGCCAGTGGCACGACAGACGAAGAGAAAGCGAAGCTGCTGTACAAATGGGTGGGCAGCCGGGTCCAGTACGATTGGGATAAAGTGAAGCTGTATGAAGAACAGCGCATTTGGAAGGAACAGACACCAGAGGATACGTTCAACACCCGCGAAGGGGTGTGTATCGATTATTCAAGGCTATACGCCCAAATGGCTAGAGCTGTAGGTCTGGATGTTAAGGTCGTAACGGGCCTTGGCTATGACGGGCAGGGCAGCTACGGGCCTCACGCTTGGAACGAAGTGTACCTGAAAGAGTCCAAKATGTGGGTGCCGCTGGATTCCACTTGGGTAGCCAGTGGGGGCAACTGGTTCAATCCGCCAAACTTTGACCAAACGCATATTAGAGATGTTTAACCCTATTTAAGGTTAATAAAAGGAAATAATGTGCCTTCTCACGGAGATCCGGGGGAGGCTTTTTTGTGGTTTTTCTCATCCTTTAGTAAATGTGGTAAACTAATAGGGTGCTATTTTTGAGAACATGAAGGAGTCTGTATGTCTAAATCCATTCAGGAATACCCAATGATTTACTTAGATGCCGGGGACACGCTGTTAACGATTCCCGCAGCCCAAACGATTCTGAAACAGTACCTGCAGCTGCGCTCAGTGGAGCGGGACGAGGCTCATATC
>NZ_JBFTQB010001198.1:0-1501 GCF_056398785.1 Paenibacillus sp. 01T422
TTGACATACAGGTTATAAACGAGTCCAAACATACCCAAACCTAGATTCCAAACAAAGTTAAACCAAAAGAACAGCAAAATATTTCGGCTGTATCCCTGAAGCTGAGACTTCCATTCTTGTAGCAAATTCGTCATGCGAGATTCCTGCCTTTGTATTGTGTGTCTAATTTGTAGCCGCTTTACCCATTCTACCATCGGTAAATAATTTTGAACACGGGAAAGGCTTGATATTAAATGGGATCTGTATAATAATAAGTAGTCTAATCTACGAAACAGGGAGAACATGCTGAAAATGTCTACATCAACGAGTACCGTTACGGAAGAACAGAAACCAGAAGTCGAACAGATTGAAATTTGGAAATGTAAAGAGGCAGACTGCAAAGCATGGGTTCGCAAAGAATTCGTTACGGAAGATTTACCAACATGCCCACTCTGCAAAAATCCGATGATCCGCAGCTATAAGCACGTGCCAGTGACTGCGAAAAAAGGAAACAAAAAGTTCCTTGTAGGGAAAAAACGTTTCTAATTATGAATATCCAAAGACCAAAGCATCTTCAACAACGCTCTTAGAGTGATGCTTTCGGTCTTTTTTTCTTGCAAGATTAGCGGTGAACAAGCATACGATGATTAGTGAGGGGGAATGCCGATGAAGCAGCCTGATCTAAATCTAAGTAATGATACCTTAGTGTTGATAGAGAAACTCAAAAAGAGAAAGAAAGAATGGGATAGACTTAAGAAGACGCAATGGATATTTCTCATTCTTACTGGCGCTTTGCTACTCTATTTCACAATATCTTTCTATCAGAAGGTTTTATTAGTTTCGGGTGGCAATGCCTTAGCCATCCTTGACTTGCTTGTTTCGAACCAACGATTATCGGTTTCTCTACTAGCTTGCATAAGCTTTTTCATGTTTAGCCGAAACCTTGTGAAGCAAAAAGAGAAAGCCAAAACGAAGTACGAGAATATACGGATGGAAACCGTTGACAGGCTGGATGCTAATTGGTTGGGTGACGTTAAGTCGGAAGCGCGCGATCAAATTTCTAGTTATCTTGATAAGGAATTTGATATTAATATTGCCTACAAGAGTTAAATCGTTAGGAAAGATGGATATTTATCTGAGATAGAGGGTATAATAAGATAAAACTATGCCCGAAGAATACCAAAAATCGCACTACTGGAACTGAGGTAATTTGAATGTTATATCCTTCCATTGATAAACTGCTTGATATCGTAGATAGTAAGTATTCGCTGGTTGTCGCTTCTTCCATGAGAGCAAGATCTTTGCGTGATGGCGCTAAGTCAGATTTGAAGGGCCAAAAGTCTCACAAATATGTTGGGATTGCTTTAGAAGAACTTTATGGCAACTATATCAGTTATGAAAAACTTGTGACTGAGACGGATCAGAAATAAATAAGTGGTGAAGTTTAGCACTCTCAAGAAATTGAGGGTGCTACATTTTTTTTAGCTGAAGGGTGGACTTTATTTATGCCCAAGTGTGAAAT
>NZ_JBFTQB010001199.1:0-1500 GCF_056398785.1 Paenibacillus sp. 01T422
ATTCAACTCTCCTTGAGGATCCACATAGGTAAAGTTGAAATCATTTTTTACTGAAGGATACCAATACTTCTGTTTCCAATTCATTGCCTTTGCTTAAGATCATTTTCTTAATATTAAAAAATTGTGGAGAGCTTTCACCTAAAAAATACAAATTGTTTTTGCCATCTGTGGTCATAACTACGCCATCACCATAAGCCGCGCCTAATGAACGCTTGGAGGGATCAGCAAATTGAGGAATTCTTAGGATGGTTTCGTTAGTCAAATTGTCAATCGTCGGCTTTTCCAGACGTTCTGCAGCTGGTGCTACGTTATCTGGGAATGTTGACATCGTGGGTACGTTCACAATACTAATCTCATGCGTTTGCTCGTCGAAAGAAACAGACTGATGGAAATTTTCTGCAATAAATCGAATTGGTACTAGTGTCGTATCATTTTCGATTACCGGTGGTTGTTCCAAGCTGATTGAAGTGTCATTAACCTTTGCTGATGCACTCCCGATTTTCATGATAATGTGTTGTGAAGCAAATGTTAATTGCACACTCTGCGTGTTTCCATCCCACAATACCTCGGCGCCCAGAGCCTCCGTTACAAATCTCAGTGGAACCATYGTCGTGTTATTCACCAAGTGAGGGGCCATTCCAAGTAAAACCGACTTGCCATTGATTGAAGCTTGGGTGTCATCTAATTTAAGCTTGATGACGCTTTTGTCATTGGCTACCGATGCAAAAGTCGCAAAAGCACCATAGTTCCAAGCGAATACAGAAATTGAAGCAATTAAAATTGTTTTTCGCAGGCGGTTCCAAAACATGTTGTTCTTCCTCCAAGTTCTACTAGCAAGCAAATTACCATTATTATCTATTGAAACTAGCTAAAAAACAATAGATTATTCAAATGCGAAAAAGCGGCAGCCAAGGGCTTCATTTTCTCCCTGGGTTGTCGCTTTCATTTATTGTGATCCAGATACTTCAAATAAAACATAACTCCCGCTCTGTCTACACTGGAAAATTGATGGGGATCATCATTCATTAGTTGTCTTAAGTCATCTATGTTAATCCATCGTGGGTTCTTAGTTTCATCACCTGATTTTAATAATTCCCCTTGCACTTTACAACGGAAATACACACCAACTGAATCAAAAGGGCCGTTAATGGTCTGGTAAGCCCCGAAGGGTTTTATACACTCCACTTCAAAACTCGGATCGATACCAACCGTATCAATTCTTGTATCCTCGCCTTCAATTTCTACAACATCAAGCCCAGTCTCTTCCTTTACTTCTCTAATAAGAGCTGTTACTAACGATTCGTATTGCTCAATTCTTCCACCAGGAAGTTCAATCCGTTGAGGTTCACCAGGTTTATTCCGTGTCTGAACGACGATTTCGATTGTTCCATCTAGCATTCTTTCAATGATCGCACGAGAATTAACGAAGAACATACGCCATCACTGCACCTTTCTTTTCCTCCATACTAATTTCTAGATTCCCCCAATAATCCCTTTAAA
>NZ_JBFTQB010001200.1:0-1499 GCF_056398785.1 Paenibacillus sp. 01T422
GTGATGCACGCTTCAGGCTTCCAAAATGCCGATTATTTTAACCGCCTGTTCAAAAGACATACCGGCCTAACCCCAAGCGCCTATCGCAAGCAGCTCTTTAATAAACAATAGAAATGAGAAATCCCCCTGCCAACTAGATCGTTGAGAGGGGGATTCTATGTATGATCCTATGCCGCTGCCGTAACCGCCGGCTGCTGCTTTTTGCCACGTTTGCGCCCACGCGCTTTAAGCCGCCAAATTACGAGTCCTGTAATCATAAGGATAAGGGGCATCATGCCGAATACAAAGGCAATCAGCTTCGTCGTTTCTCCACCCCAGGTAGCAAAATGAAGACCTTTGCGCCAAGTATTATAGATATTGATGAGCAAATGCGGGTTTGTTTTGTACAAAACAGATCCATTGGATGCATCCATATATACTGTGCTATTACTGCCGCTAGAAGCTCCAATGCCTTCTTTTAACCCGATTTGATAGGATTGCCCGGGTTTCTGCGGAAACGTAATTTTGATCAATTTGCTGCTCGGATACGCTTGGTTAATCAGCTCCACCACACGGTTCAGTGGAAGCGGAGTCCCATCCTTGCTTTTGGACTGCTGCGCACTCGCTGGGATTTCTTCCTTCGCTTTGAAACCGACTATGCCTGGAATGGACTTCTCAAAAGCGTTAACAACACCAGTAAGTGCTGCAAATAGTAGAACAGGGATAGAAATAATGCCTATTACCTTATGTAAACTCATATTGTGCATCAGCTTGCTGCGATTGCTAATAATCTTAAAGCCAGTAGCCATTCTACGAATGCCCGGCCACCACAGATAAGCACCCGTCAGCAAAATAAGCAACAGTCCAATCCCCAGATAGCCTACAACGGAAGCGGCATTCGCTTTGCCGATGACGGATGTCAGCAAGAAATAACGATGCAGATTATAGATTGTTGCAAAAGGCTCCTTACGCTCCTCCAACACTTTGCCGAAAGCTTCGCCTGTACCTGGATCCGCATAAACTAAGCGGCCGTCCTTACCCTCCTTGGACAGATGAACATGATAAAAGCCATCTGTTTTCGTCATGTCAATCCAATCCGTTTTGAAAGCCGGATTTAAAGCATCCGCGTGCTTCTGAATCTCCGCGACCCCGACATCACCTGGCGTAGGCGATTGGCCGATTGGATACATCCAGCTTTCTACCTCAGGCTCAATCATGATCAAGCTGCCTGTCGTGCATGTTGTGACAATGAACAGCCCCAAAACTAAACTAAGAATCAAATGAATCGATAAAACAACCTTGCGCATCAACTATACTCCCCTATCTCCCTATAAAATGGTCTGAAATGCCGATTTATGCTCATTCTTATATTTAATCCCAGCTTGCAGTGTGGAGATCAGCATGATATCTCTCCAAATGAGCAAATCGGTCACTTCAGCTTGCACATTATAGGAATGCAGCAGAATGCGCCCTTTTAAATCTATTAACTTATAGATCCCTGTATTGGCACATGCGTACAC
>NZ_JBFTQB010001201.1:0-1499 GCF_056398785.1 Paenibacillus sp. 01T422
CTACTGAAGGAGCCGACTTCGCCTCATCATTTGAGGCTAGCGACCCCCTAGTGACATGGGAAAATACCGTGGAGTCAGACAACGATGGGAATCCTTTGAGATCCGGTATTGACGGGAACACGCCTTTCGCGGGCATCCCGGGGAGCATCACGAATAAGGTCGTGGAAGTAACAGCTAGAGGAGAATACGCGTCTTCAGGTGAAGTAGCTGCCAACTTAATTGATTCAAACACGAATTCCAAATGGCTGGATACGAGCTCGACTAGCTGGGTAAGATTCAAGCTTAGTGAAGCTTCGGCAGTTGTGAGATATGCGTTGACCTCAGCGAACGATTCGGCAGGAAGGGACCCTAAGAACTGGCAGTTTGAAGGCTCCAATGACGGCAGCACCTGGACGCTACTTGATACGAGAACCAATCAGACATTCAGCGAACGTTTTCAGACGAAAGTATATGATTTTGCAAACGAAACACCTTATGTCTATTACCGCTTAAACATTACGGCGAACAGCGGCGATCCTTATATTCAGATGTCCGAATTCCAGATTTCCAATGGCATTATTCTGCCACCACCTCCACCGGCGGACATGAAGTCCTATGTATCGAACGGACCGTCAGGACTTTATAATGCGAAATCCAATGCAGGTTGGACGGGGGCAAAAGGGTTTACCTATTCCGGAACCCACTTGGTGGACGGCCGAGCGTACTCCTACAATAAAGTTTATGATGCTAACATTACCGTGACGCCAACGACGGAACTTTCCTATTACATTGCTCCGGAATTTACGGACAAAGCTCAGATGGATTACTCGAGCACTTACGCAGCGGTTGATCTCGCCTTCTCAGATGGCACTTATCTGCACAATCTTGGTGCGCTGGATCAACATGGCATTAAACTCAATCCCCAAGATCAAGGCAACTCCAAGACACTTTACAACAATCAATGGAATTTCAAAAAATCCAACATCGGGGCCGTTGCCTCCGGCAAAACAATTAAACGTATTCTAATTGCGTATGATAACCCGGCAGCGAAGGTGGGAACAGGCTTCAAAGGCACGATTGATGATGTCAAAATCGAGGGAACTCCTACACCTGCCAATTACAACCGACTCTCCGATTATGCCAACATCCTCAGAGGCACGCAGTCCAATGGAACCTTCTCCAGAGGAAATAACATTCCAGCCGTTGCCGTCCCGCACGGATTTAATTTCTGGATACCCAAAACAAATGCAAGCTCAGATTGGGCTTATTATTACAATCAGAGCAATAACGCGAACAACTTACCTACGATTCAAGCTTTTGCATTAAGCCATGAACCAAGTCCCTGGATGGGCGATCGGCAGACGTTCCATGTGATGCCTTCCGACACCGTGGGAACTCCGAATATTAGCCGTACGACAAGGGCATTGCCTTTCAAGCACGATAACGAGATTGCGAAGCCTTACTACTACGGCGTTACATTTGAGAACGGTCTCAAAACAGAGTTTACGCCAACTGATCAC
>NZ_JBFTQB010001202.1:0-1497 GCF_056398785.1 Paenibacillus sp. 01T422
CTTCCAGATAACATCGGAAGTCAATTCTAACGGAGGGTCAATGGATGGCGACAGGCTTCCGGTTTGGCCGACGTCTACAGTTTGGTCATTCAGCTGTAGTGAAATGACAGTTACCTTAAAGCTAGCATCGTAGGAACTGCCTTGGTCAGTGACCATATGCACAGTTCCGTTAATGATGCCAGGTTGTTTTCCGGTAAGAGTTCTCGTTGAACTCCCAGCTACACCGGTAAAATCTGCCTTCAATTTATCCTCTTCTGAAACATTCCAAGTCGTATAAGTAGGTGTTTCATTGACGGTACTTAAAAGGACTTGAAGCGTAATGGGTTGGCCGCCAATAAAGAGTTTATCAGGCCCGTTAACAGAAATTGACGGCTTAATGACTGTAACCGTCGCAGTACCGGATTTATTCGTGCCATCCGTCGTGGTTGCTGTAATTGTAGCAGTACCAACAGATACGCCTCGAATATTTCCGTTTGAATCGACTGTCACCACATTTGGATTGTTAGTTTCCCATGTAAGTACTTTGTTGCTTGCATTTGAAGGCTCAAATTTAGGGGTTAGGCCATATGATTGATCCACACGAATCGTAGCATTGTCAATGCTTACAGAAGTTACAGGAACCGTTGTGACGTTAACACTGAAATTTTTGGAATAAGTACTTCCTTTATCTGTTGTAATCGTAACTGAGCCGTTCACAGTGCCTGCTTTAACACCAGTTAATACGCGCTTGTAATCACCATCTGTTACAAAACTCGCTTTATCCTGATCTGGTGAGCTCCAAGAAATGGATGCTACAGTTTCATTAATTGTTGAGAAAATAGCTTCTAACGTGATCTTCTCTCCAATATTTACAGAAGTTGGTCCATTAACCGTCAATGATGGTTTAACCACGGTAACAGTTGCGTTGGCTGTCAAATTGGAGCCGTCTGTAGAATTAATGGTAATTTTAGCTGTTCCTTCTGCTATTCCTTTGATGTTACCTGAATTGTCTACTGTAACCAGATCGGATCGATCTGTACTCCAGGTCAAATTGGGATAATCAGCATCGGACGGTGCATAGTTTGAATTTAATTTAATGGTTTCGCCGACTCGAATACTGGCGTTTCCTAAGTTTATTGATGTTAAAGGCGTAAATATTTTTACTGTGTAATCTTTGGAATAGGTATTCCCTTTATCTGTCACAACTGTAGCAGTTACAGTAACGGTGCCTTTTTGGACACCATGTAGAATACCAGTAAATTTATCGCTTACGGTAAAGGTCGCTTTACTCGAATTTGAAGAGCTCCATCTGACTGAAGTTACGTTCTCATTCACGGTTACTAATGCTGCCTGTAAAGAAATATCTGTACCAACTGCTACTTCTGTCGGACCTGTGATATTCAAGCCAGGTTGGATAACAGAAACGACGGAGGTCGCATTAAGTCCGCTTCCATCTTTCGCGACAGCCGAGATTTTTGCCGTACCAGCACTAACACCCCGAATTTCACCACTTGCATT
>NZ_JBFTQB010001203.1:0-1493 GCF_056398785.1 Paenibacillus sp. 01T422
ATGCCTGTAGCTTGTGTTCCATTTGATCGATGCGCTGATCTAGCCGCTTAATATCTTCCTCTGTCGCCACGTGCAGATCGACCAGTAACTTCTGAAGCTGTACGCGTACGATTTCTTTAAGAGCGTCCTGCTGCTCCTCCCCCTTCTTGATCAACTTTGCCACCAACGCCTTCGACTCTTCAGGGGCAACTTCTCCCTTTACCACAAGCTCTTTGACGTAGGTTTCCAGTTTTTCTTTGGTCACAATCGTGATTCCCAGTCCTAGCGAAACTGCATTCTTGATCAAATCATTCATCTATAACACTCCTCTACAAACAATAATTAGACATTATGATTTCCATTAGATGCCAATGGTATGTATGCGGAGAGAAATCATTCATCATCTTTTTTGTCTAATGCCAATGATTCCACTGAACGGTTCGCACCGTATATCTCCTCCAAATGAGCGACATGACCTACACCCCAATCATTTAATGCCTGCATGACTGTTGACATACCTTTCCCGTATTCTGTAATGGAGTATTCCACTTTTGGAGGGATTTGCTGATATATTTCACGATGAACGATATCGTTATACTCCAGTTCTCGTAATTGTTGGGTAAGCATTTTTTTGGTTATATCCGGTATCGCTCTTTGAAGTTCGCTAAATCTTTGGGAGTAGGATTTATATATGCTGGATGGCTGAAGGTATTTCAGTATGAAAAAGCAAAAGCGTCCTGTAACACGACAAGCAAATAAAAAAAGCGCTAAGCAAGGATCTATAAGATTCGCTTCTGCTTCCAGAAGTAGAGTATAGTAGGAGTAGTTATTAATATATTCCAGGAGGCTACAACCATGTCACAGGATATTTGGATTAACCTGCCGGTCAAAGATGTTCAGAAGTCAACTGCCTTTTTCAATGAAATTGGATTCCATGCGGAGAGTGTTGGTAACGAGAGAGCCAAGCTTGCTATAGGCCAAACAACGATTCTGTTGTTCCCGGATGCGGTGTTTGAGCAATTTACAGGTTCAAAAACCGCAGATACTTCCCATAGCGCAGAAGTCATATTTTCCATTGGCGCTGAAAGCAAAGAAGAAGTAGATGCCTACATTCAAAAAGCAGAGTTTGCTGGAGGAAGTATCTTTGGCAAGCCAACTGAAATTGACGGCTGGATGTACGGTGCGGGATTTGCCGACCTGGACGGTCACCGCTGGAATCTGCTGTACATGGATGAGAGCAAAATGCCGAAACGCTAATATGGAAACGCCGGTTACCTGCTCAAGGTCACCGGCGTAATAGCCATTATTTGAAATCTTTATTTTCTAGCATAATTAACTGTGAATTTGAGGTATTTGCGATATGTTTTGTATGTTGAACGAGATTGATAATGTCTTGATATGCTTGTTTTGCACCTATAACCAATAAAGGTACACCTATAAAATCAATCTTAAGCCAACGTGAAAGCAATCCACCACATGTCATCGAAAAAGGCACAGTCGGAGATGTATTCGAT
>NZ_JBFTQB010001204.1:0-1492 GCF_056398785.1 Paenibacillus sp. 01T422
CAAAATCGAGTGACGGAAGCCAGAATCGAATGATGAAAGCCAAAATCGGATGATGAATGGCAAAATCGAGTCACGGAAGCCAAAATCGAATGGCGAATATCAAAATCGAGTCACGAAACCCATACATTTGCGCTCGGGGAGGGAATTGGATATGGGGCTCCAACCGTTTCTTGAAATCGTGGTTCTTTTGAATTGGTTTTTATGGTTTGAACACGATTTCAAATACGGGCGCTACGCTTTTCCACCCCATATCCATTCCCTTTTTGTTCTACTTGGCTTTGACTGCTGCTTATGGGTCTCCACACTTGTGTCAAGTGTGTGGTTATGTAAGACGTTGATTACAACGCAAGCTGGTTCCGAGTCTCGAGCATGGTTGAGGCTACCGTACCACTCAAACCTCTCTTACCTACCGTACCTCTCTAACCTCTCTCTCTCGTTGGATGATTTCCAATGGAAATGGGTTTTAGAGGGGTAGTTTCTTCATTTCGTTGGATGAAATCCAACGAGATTGACTAAAATGGGGCTGAAACATACTATATTCACCGTTCGGTTGGATTTTGTCCAACGAGATGGGCGTTTTAGCCCTCGTCATCGGGGTTTCATTGGAAATCGTCCAATGAGATGGACTTGTGGCGCCACTATGACCGCTACCAATGCGACACGACACTAACACATCAATTTAAAAACAAATTACCATCACATCACATCACATCAAACAACCCACACTTTCACTAGCACTAGCATTATCACCACCATGACTATCATCAGCAACAGTACTATCAACAGTACTATCAACAGCACTAGCATTATCACCATTACTATTACTATCACATCTCCATTACCACCACATCACATCACACAACCAGCATTTTCACCACCACCACTATCACTATCACTATCACTATCACTATCACTATCACTATCACTATCACTATCACTATCACTATCACTATCACTATCACTATCACTATCACTATCACCATCACTATCACCATCACCATCACCATCACCATCACCATTACCATTACCATCACCATTACCATTACCATCACCATCACCATCACCATCACTATCATCAGCACCATCACCATCAATATCACCATCACCATCACTATCATCAGCAACAGCACTATCACCAGCACTTTCACTAGCATTATCACCATTACTATTATCACCATCACATCACCATCACTATCATCAGCAACAACACTATCAGCATCAACAACACTATCAGCATCAACATCACCAGCACTTTCACTAGCATTTCACCATTACTATCACTATCACATCACCATTACCACCACATCACATCACCAGCACCAGCACTAGCATCAGCAGTAGTACATCAATCAACTAGCACTCCAGTACCTAGCACGGCTCAGCAGTTTTTGGCAACGCAACCGTTGCTCACTCTTGTTATCCTTGCCGGCTTATGTATACGGCGGCCCATTATTAACGTAAAAAAGCTGCTCCGGATCGCCCGCGAAGACGG
>NZ_JBFTQB010001205.1:0-1492 GCF_056398785.1 Paenibacillus sp. 01T422
CCATCGCGTAAGCAGCCGCTACGCCAAATATGACATTGCCTAATGTGGCAATCGAGCTCATTTTGAAACTGTTAACCACCGGACGCCACGTTTTGCTATCAGTAAAAAGCTCCACATAGTGCTTAAAGGTGTACTCCGGGGGTAAAATTTGCGTAGTCCATTTTCCATCTGCGGAAAAAGAGATAAGAATGATCACGAAAATAGGCAGAAGCAGGACAATGACACCGAGGAAGGAAAGCAGCATCGCCAAATATCGGCCCCACACCGTTTTCACCTCGGTCCTGTGCACAGAGACACCTTTACTCATATTTTGATAATTGCGAAGACTTTGGTACCAACGCATTAGAATCAAAAACAAAATGGAGACGAACGATAAAATTGTCGATTGCGTCGCAGCCATATCCAGATTGCCATTTGTACGCGACAAGTAAATCTGCATCGTCATAGTCCGTTCTATTCCAAAGATGAGAGGTGCCGTATAAGAGGCCATCGAGACCATAAAAACCAATAGAGATGAAGCAATAATGGCCGGTGTCAGCATCGGAATAATAATTCGTCGCCAAATATATAATCTTCCGGCTCCAAGACTGGACGCCGCTTCCTCCAGGGATGGATCCAAACCTCTGATAGCGGACGAAGCGGTCATGTAGAAATACGTATACATGGTAAACGTATGGACAACAAGAACTCCCCACACCCCTTTAAGCGAAAAAGGGACGTGATCCAAGTGAAGCAGAAGTTTCAGGGCTCGGGGAATGATCCCGCTCTCACTATATAAAAACGTAAAGGACAGCACACCGATTAACGGGGGCAAAGCCATTGGAACCATAACGAGTACGGCTAATATTTTCCGCCCTGGGAATTCATAGCGCTCAAGCAAGAAAGCCATGGTGATACCGACGAGTGCGCACGTTATCACACTAAGAACCGATAAATAAATGCTGGTCCATAGGGCTTCCAGGTTTGCAGTATGCTCCAAGCTAAAGAACTTGGCGTAGCTTTTCATCGAAAACTGCCCATCCACTACGGCACTTTGTAGAAAGGTCTGACATAAGGGAAATAGCACGTAAGCCAGTAATACTAGAAATAGCGGTGCTACTAGTACATAAACGAAATTAGGTGAATGTACGATCGAACGTTTACGAGTGACAGGCTGTCTATAGGATTGCATTTCAGATTTCATCATCGGATCCCTCGTCTACCCCAGCAGGTATACGCTTTCTTTGGGAATATATATAGACAACTCGTCCCCACGCTGCTGGACCTGTGTTTTGTGATTGACAAACATGGCTTTCAGCGAAAGAGCCTGCACCTGAAGCAAATAATTGACGCTGATGCCCGTAAATTCTGAAATCATCACCTTACCGACCACCGCATTCGTTCGAAGCTGCTCCTCCGGCAGTGCTTCACGAACTGACTCAGGACGTATGGATACAGTCATTTTTGTCCCAACTGTCAATGTTGTGTCCGGTGAACAATTACGGGCTAAAGC
>NZ_JBFTQB010001206.1:0-1491 GCF_056398785.1 Paenibacillus sp. 01T422
GAGGTGCGCATGGAGCTAGTTCCCGGCGCTAACCTGCCTGAGATTCCAGAAATCGGCATGATGTTGGAGCTGGACCACTCCTTCCAGCAATTAAGCTGGTACGGGCGTGGGCCGCACGAAAATCACTGGGACCGAGCGACAGGGGCGAAGCTGGCCCTGCACAGCGGAACCGTCCAGGAGCAATTCGTTCCGTATTTACGTCCGCAAGAATGCGGCAATAAAACAGATGTCCGTTGGGCGACATTAACGGATAGCGCAGGTCGTGGACTCCGTATCACGGGGCTGCCGACCATCGAATTGAATGCACTGCCATATTCACCTTCGGAATTGGAAGCTCATGATCACCCTTATAAGCTGCCTGTCAGCGAGAAGGTAGTGCTGCGCGTGAATTACAAGCAGATGGGCGTTGGTGGAGATGATAGCTGGGGGGCAAGAACGCACCCTGAGTTCACCCTGTATGCCAATCGTACGTATGCCTATTCGTTTAGCTTTAAAGGGATTTAAATAAAAAAGGCCGTCCAGCAGGGGAAATCCTTGCGGGCAGCCTTTTTTATTCCCCATTAACCGATTTTAAAGCAAGCTAGAAACAGCCCAGGCTGCCATGACGGGTTCACGGCACCAGGGGACATTGTCTGTGGGGCGCTCATTTTTGCATGTCTTACTTGTATGCACCGGCCAAGATGTCATCAATTAGAGTCGGCCCGGTGGGCGTCCATGTGAGCAGTTTACGGGTGCGTTCGCTGGAGCCGTTCATAGCTCTCGAGTATCGGCCGCCCCTGATACAGACCGGACATTCCAGCCGCGAACAGGCTACTGCCTTGTTGATCGGACCGAGTTTCTTCTGGATCTTGAGCGGACGTAAACACGCCAAACTTGTACCGCGGAAGCTGGCCGAGAATTTTATTCGCGACCTCCAGGCGCGACGGTCCCTGTGAACGAAAGCCCATCATGGCGCCGGCGCCTCCAGAACGCACAATGAAATGTTATTTAAGATTGCAAAAAGCCGCCCGATACAAAGTATCGAAGCGGCTTTTTGCACGGATTTTAATGCGATATCGCGCCTTGTTCCTGCGTTGGATCGAGTTTTTCTTTGCTCATCGCGATGGCACAGATGAAAGCGATCACTGCCGGAACAATTGTCCATGCGAATGTTAGAACGATAGAAGATGATAGAGCGCCTGAGATTTTTTCTAAAATAGGACCCGGAATGTCCATTCGCTTGGTTGGATCAAGCAGGGTATGGGGGTCACTCGTAGCCATCCCAGCGGGCATTTCACCTTGACCAGCGAAGGCATCTGTCAGTTTTTGCGTAAATGAGTGACTTTGGATAATACCGAATACGGTGATTCCCAGTGTCATCCCTAAGGAACGAAGGAAATTCAGTGTTGAAGAGGCCGAACCGCGCTGCCTAGCATCAAAAAGATGGATCGCGGCATTGCTCAGTACGGAGAAGGAAGCCCCGATACCTAGTCCGACGATAATCATATAGAT
>NZ_JBFTQB010001207.1:0-1489 GCF_056398785.1 Paenibacillus sp. 01T422
CCTTTCATCCGCTCTATTGTGCACTACGAGCCCTATCTCTATGAAACTTATTTTGAGCGATGGCCAAAGCTGCTTACATTTTTCAAACAAATGCACACTAGCAAGCTGCCTGCGCCATGCCTTTACAATATCGGCGAACCGGAATCTCTGCTTTCCATCTTCCCAAGCCTAGAAGAGAAAATACCGATGTTAGCCAAGAAAGACGAGCTAGAGGAATTCTCCTTATTCCTGGTTGCCTTCTTCCGGGCCTTACGGCAAATATGGGAACGAAGCGATGTGCAGTTCGACTCCGGCCATACCCGTCATAAGCATCAAGCTGAGCGTATTCTGGGCTGGCTCGAAGGGCATTACACAGAGCCGCTTCGACTTGAGCACATGGCCAGCGAGCTTCACCTGTCTCCCTACCATCTCTCTCACTTGTTCAAAGAGTGCACAGGCAGCAGTATTTCTGACTATGTGACGGCACGTAGAATGCAGCAAGCTGTCATGCTGCTAACCTCAACCGAACAGTCGATTGCACAAATCGCTGAAAATATCGGCATTACGAACAGTTCCTACTTCTGCAAAATGTTTAAAAGCCGTATGGGCAGTACGCCGCATCAATTCCGCTTGCAATGGCAGAAGCAGCGCTGACGGCCTCAATGTGCTGTATCAAGCTGCATCCTTACTTGTAGCTGCTGCCTGTTGTAATGGTGGTCGTTGCAAAATTCTCGATCGACTTATTTTTCTCATAGAAATGAGTTGCATTCGCTTGAACACCTTCACGCGTGTAGAAAGCATCCTCAGGGCCGATCGGGAATTTCACCAATTGTCCCGTGCTTGCCGATTTATAGATAGCCGTAATTAATTCCAGTGTTTGTCTGCCGCTATTGCCATCGATCAGGAGAGGTGCGCCTGTCTCAATGGATGTAAGCACATTATCAATTTGACCCGCATGGCCTACATGCACGACTTCCGGCAGAGCATCATAGAACGCTTGCAGCTGTGACTCCAGTTCTGGATTCGGCTCAGGGAAGCCATTTGCTTTGGAGTTCGATGCTTTCACTTTCCAAGGTGTTGAGACGCGCGCCTTAGCGCCTTGGAAAATCAACTGCTGCTCTTCCCCGTGATGAACGACAGAGCTGGTCAGTTGACCGAGCGATCCATTCGCATAGCGCAGCATCCCGATCGAAAGATCTTCCACTTCGGCATTATCATGYGCAACATTGCTCATGAATGCCTGCACTTCGCTTGGGCTGCCCATCATCCACAACAGCGCATCAATATGATGCACGGCGTGGTTCAGTGTCGGGCCGCCACCTTCTTTTTCCCATGTGCCGCGCCACCACAGATCATAATACGAATGACCGCGCCACCAGAACGAATCCACCTGCACGTGCAGGATATTCCCCATAAGTCCGCTTTCTAGGACCGACTTCATTTTCATCATCGGCGTTTTGAAGCGATTCTGAGCCACAACGGACAACAGCTTGCCTGTACGACGCGACGC
>NZ_JBFTQB010001208.1:0-1489 GCF_056398785.1 Paenibacillus sp. 01T422
GGATAACATTGAGGAATGGCAATGGAAGTCATAAAGCGTGAATCCACTAACTTGGCAAGTGTAAGTCGAATTCTGGCCCCCCTCCTTTTGCGAAAAGGACTAGGATTAATCCTGCTTTTGCTTGCTGTGAGCGCAGTTTCTTTTATGCTAATTCACTTCTCACCCATTGACCCCGTTCAGGCTTATGTTGGTGCCGATATGATGAAGGTAAGTGCTGAACAGAGAGAAATTATCGTGCAATACTGGGGACTGAATGAACCGCCGATAACACGATATTGGAATTGGCTGGGTGCTGTGGCAAGCGGTGATTTAGGAACTTCAATGATTTACAGAAGACCGGTGCTTGAGGTGATTGGCGAACGATTTGCTGCTTCTCTTGCTCTCATGGGGACTGCTTGGGTACTTTCTGGTCTTATCGGATTTATTTCTGGTGTTCTAGCTGCTATGAATCGCAATACCTGGATCGATCGACTTATCCGTTGGTACTGCTATACGTTATCCTCGACACCTACCTTTTGGATTGGTTTGCTGTTTATGCTCGTTTTTGCGGTATGGCTGGGATGGCTGCCTGTCGGTCTAGCTGTTCCTGCCGGGGTTACTTCAGATGAAGTCAACCTGCTCGATCGCATCCGTCATATGCTGCTGCCAGCACTGACGCTCAGTGTAACCGGCGTTGCGGCAATTGCTCTGCATACACGAGAAAAACTAATTGATGTTACCAACAAAGACTATTGGCTATTTGCTAGAGCAAGAGGGGAGCGGGGCTTCCAGATTTTTTGGAGACATGGGATTCGGAATGTGGCCCTCCCCGCAATCACATTGCAATTTGCTTCATTCAGTGAGCTATTTGGCGGAGCGGTTCTTGCTGAGCAGGTCTTTTCGTATCCGGGGCTCGGGCAAGCGGCTGTGGAGGCTGGACTCCGAGGTGATGTTCCACTTTTGTTAGGCATTGTTTTGTTCAGCGCTGTGTTCGTTTACTCAGGGAATGCTATGGCTGATATTAGTTATCGCCTGATTGATCCCAGAATGAAAGAAGGTGGGAAGCCATGAAGCCTTTTATCAACAGAATTAGAGTGGGATATCCAAGGCTTCATTACCGTCACAAGCTCGGGTTAACTTCGCTTGCTGCTTTACTTGTTTTACTTACCATTTTCGCTATGTCTGTATGGATGGACTCCTCGGGCTTGTCTACCAGCTTGGCTCAGCGGAATTTCGCGCCATCTATTGCGCATCCTTTTGGGACGGATTGGTTAGGTAGAGATATGTTAACGCGCACGATCAAAGGACTGGCGCTTAGCCTGCAAGTTGGAGTTGTCGCAGGAGCTTCAAGCGTTATCATAGCGGGGATTATGGGGCTTTCGGCAGCTGTTATGGGAAAAACCGTCAATCGACTTGTGAGTTGGCTGACTGACTTGTTTCTCAGTGTTCCTCATCTTGTAACGCTGCTTTTAATTGCTTTTGTTCTGGGTGGAGGTGCCAAAGGGATTAT
>NZ_JBFTQB010001209.1:0-1488 GCF_056398785.1 Paenibacillus sp. 01T422
GCTTCTTTTGCAGGGAAAGGGAATGTAACGACTGTTTCTTGTCCAAAAATGAAGAGTGGAATATACACAACGGCTAGGTAAAAGCAAATCACATAAGCCCATACCCCAGATAGCTGGCTGAACGTCAGATTGGTTTCTGGAGGTACAAATCCTAAAAATAAAGACGAGAATCCCAGAAGATAGAAAAAATTTATATCCGTTAAGAAATTAAGAGATACAGGCCATATCGGTAAAGCGTTCTTAACATCAAAGTTTACAATCGAGGAGATAATAACAAAAATCACTAAAAGATTAACGATGAAGAAAATGAAAACGGAAGAACGTAATATCGTACCTATACCTTTTATAGCTGTATACGTTGAAATGGCTAGGAGAAGCATCAATATTGCCCAGCTAGGTGTCCGAATTAAAAAAATCGATTCAATCCCTTCCGCATGGTGGCGAAGACTCATAGCAATAACCACAGTCAGATTGAGTACGGTGGGGATTAGAAAAATGATGGCCACCCATCTTCCCATTTTCAAATAAATATCAATCATATCTTTTTGGGGGAAATAATTTAACCCTTTCTTGTACATCATCATTAAGAGAAATTGTACCAATCCGTAAGAAAGAACCACGACCCAGTGACCGGTTTTCGTTAGCTTATAGATGAGACTAGGAAACTGCATATAACCGAATCCCATATGCATGATAATAAAAACCAATCCAATCTGTAGCCTTGAAGTCACTTTGTGTCGCCCTTTCCTTCTATGCGAAATGTCACATACGGAATATCGCATGACGTTAAACTCGCCAAATATATGCAGACAAAAGTTAAACCAGCAAATAAACCAAAAATGCCGTAAACAGATGCCAAGATTAAA
This sequence comes from Paenibacillus sp. 01T422, assembly GCF_056398785.1. Taxonomy (NCBI): domain Bacteria; kingdom Bacillati; phylum Bacillota; class Bacilli; order Caryophanales; family Paenibacillaceae; genus Paenibacillus; species Paenibacillus sp. 01T422. Next base: position 867 of record NZ_JBFTQB010001209.1, read on the forward strand.
ATGGGGTACTTTAAAGCGCGAATGTACAGGGAATTTTGTACGCCTACAACGGATGAACTTGCAATCAGCATCGCGGTAATCACAATGACTAATAAATTACTGACTAATTTCGCTTCTACCATGGCCTGGCCAAGTATGATTCCTCCAACCATTGTAATCGCAGGTCCTACGCTTTTCGGGAGTCTTATAATCGCTTCAATAATTAAATCAACGATCACAACCATTGTAAGAGTTTCGATGATAGGTGTTAATGGAATACCTTCTCTACTTTCTGAGATAAACAAGGCGAGATCGATTTTTAAGACATCAGGGTTAACTGACGTTAAGGCAACATATAACGCGGGAAGGATAAGTGTAGCCAAGGCCCCGAGGCCCCTTAGCGTTCGAATCATTAGTGACAATCCATAGGGGAAATTACGGTCATTGACAGTACTTAACATATCCAAAAATAGATGAGGAAAAACAAGTGCGAAGGGATAATTGTCTAAAAATAGAACGACTCTGTTCTTTTTTAATGAATCGATGGCTTGATTCGGAATTTCAGTAGAGAACAAGTAACTGACTGGATTGAACTTACGTTGGCCAAAATGCTTATTCAAGTCATCAATCGTTTCAATATCCG
>NZ_JBFTQB010001210.1:0-1923 GCF_056398785.1 Paenibacillus sp. 01T422
CARTGGAAAGGAGCGCTCTAATCTAGAACTTGAGCTCAGCGATAGCTTTTTTGTATCTATCGATTCTTGCGTAATCAGCATCTGTTGGCTGCGGAATTCGGTTGATATCGCAGTTATCTTCCAGATCCAGAAGCTTCACCTTCGAGGCAAGCGGGTTAAGTTTAATCCGTTTAATGAATCCTTCGTAGCTTTCATCCGCTCTCCTGGTCAGGCAATCAAGAGCTGCAATGACGTTCGAACTAAATCCTTCATTTTTTAGATCAAACAAGGTCATATTTGAATCCTCAACGACATCGTGTAAGACGGCTATAATGGATTCTTCTGTCGTTTTGGCTTTACTGGCTAATCGAATCGGATGCAGGATGTAGGGGTTTCCTCCCTTATCGGTTTGACCGTCATGCGCTTTGGCTGCTAGTAGAATCGCCTTTGTTAATGTACTCATTTCTACACCTTCATTCCGTAATTGGTAACTTCCCCATCATAGCATTTTTGCTAATTGACGGCTACAAATAAGCGCTTACCTATAAGTGAGTAGGTATCACTCCGTCTACTAAATAAAGGAAAAGTGCGTACTTCTAAGCCGTCTATGAATCTAGTATGATGGAAGTGATATAAATGAACAAGCTTTGCCCAACCTTAACTTTCTTGGAGGAGATCACGATGAAATACCGGATGCCAATGATGGGCCCAACCGTGAGGGCGGGTTATCCGCTTATAAGCTGCGCCGCCACTTGGACGCGTCCTTACGTCGTCTACAAACTGATCATATCGAGCTGTACCAGATGCATCACGTGGATCGAAACGTATCTTGGGATGAACTCTGGGAAGCTTTTCAAGTTCCTGTGTACCAAGGGAAAATCGGCTACGTCGGCTCAAGTAACTTCGCTGGGCGCGATCTGGTGAAAGCACAATATGAAGCCAAATCCCGTCATCTCCTTGGTCTAGTGTCTGAACAGCATAAATACAGCTTATTGTGCAGATTGCCAGAGCTTGAAGTGCTTCCAGCAGCTGAGGAGCTAGGCATTGGCGTCATCGCATGGAGTCCGCTGGACGGCGGTCTGCTTGGCGGCAATGCATTGAATCCAATTTCCGGTTCCAAACGTGCTAGCAACCCTGAACGGGTAGAGAAACATCGCGCTAAATTGGAAGCTTTCTCTGCACTATGCAAGGAGCTTGGTGAGAGTGAAGCGAATGTTGCACTCGCTTGGACCCTCGTCCATCCGGCCATGACGGCGCCTATTATCGGGCCTCGCACGCTCGAACAATTCGAAAACACACTGCGTGTGGTTGATATCCAACTTGATGAATCTACTTTAAGCAAATTAGATGAAATCTTCCCGGGACCTGGGGGAGATGCTCCACGGGCGTACGCCTGGTAATAAGACAAGCCGTCAGGGATTCTGACGGCTTTTTATTTCGATTATGTCGAGATTGGATGAGCCTTTATTTCCAAGGAACTACAGGCCTTTATTTTAAGAAAAACAAGCTTTTTGCTGTCTGGGAGCGGAACTACAGGTACTTATTTTGCAGCCCTGGCACGTTTTACTGCTGAATTGGGTAAAGTAGCGGATCGTAGTTCCACTACAGGTTGAAAATATGGATTTTTCAGGAAATAGCGACCTGTAGTTCCATTTGCTATTTGCATCCATGCCTTCACCCTAACCACACACATTGTAAGTAGTTTGTCTACTTGAGGGCAGCCCTTTATATATTAAAGCCGGCAGTTTGGACTTCTTCCATCAAATAAGACACCAGCATCTGCTGAATTGTTTTGTTATGCTCCTCTAACCATGAATCTCTACGTATGAATTGATTCAGAATGTAGGTAAAGTTTTGTTGGACGTCAGCTCCAGCATAATGCTGACCGATATAGATGTGTAGTACAGCGAGATGGTACAGCTGAGTTAAATTCCGTAGTTGCTC
>NZ_JBFTQB010001211.1:0-1483 GCF_056398785.1 Paenibacillus sp. 01T422
ATGTTCCACGACTACACCAATGTTCCCACTCATAGGTGTGTATTTGATCGCATTGTCCAAAAGAATATACACCAGCTGCTTAATCCGCTCAATATCACCTTTAACAGACAACTCATTAGGCAAATGCGCGTCCAAAACAATGCCCTTCTGGTTGGCAATAGCTTCAAAGGCTTGGACCCACTGGCGCATCCTAGGGACTAAGTCAAAAACAACAATCTCAAATTCGACTGACCCAGAATCGGAACGCGCTAATAAGAGCAAATGCTGAACCATGTGGCTCATCCGACCTACTTCTTCTTTCATATCCATGATGACTTCTTTCGTATAGGAAGTAAAATCTTTTCCATTTTCTATCTCTATGACATCCAGTGAGGTGTTCATAATGCTTAACGGGGTCCGAAGTTCGTGTGAAGCATCCGCTAGAAATTGCTGCTGCTGCCGATATGACCGCTGAATAGGGATCATCGCCTTCTTCGACATGGTCAAGCTTAACCATACCGCTGCTATAAAAAAGATCACAAGAATAAAAAGAAACACGACCAGAAGATTTTGAAATACCTCCAAATAAAAAGTCACATCTTTAGCAACGTATATCGTACCTTTCTGGCCGTCTAGCAGAGTCGCTGGACGTGCCCCAACAAATAGCAGCCTGTCCCTATCCATTAAACTTTTACCCTCATGATGATTATGAGGAACCGAAAGCCATTTTAGGCGGAACTCGTCCTTATTGGGATGCCATTCTTGAATCGTTTCTAGATTATAGCTTTTATTCGGCGGAAAAATCTCACTGCCTTCAACCACGTTACCGCGGCTATTCACCAGATAGTAAAAGTATAAATCTGCATTATCAGAACTAGGTAGATCTGGAATCAATGGTCTGCCATTCTCCGTCGCATACATCGTAGTACGAATCGATAGACGATTTTCTCGGTATGCCATACCGCCAAAAAAGACAGAAACAATGATGGAGAACAGCACTAAGAATAGAATGATTAGCCAGGTGTAGGTAAAGGTTAACTTTCGCTCAGTTTGAACAAATACATCAGCCTTTTTCAGAAATTTCATTCTCAAATCGATAACCCACCCCCCTAATACTGTGAATCATCGGCTGTTCAAGCCCAGATTCCAATTTGTCCCGCAGCATCTTTACTGTGACATCCACATTTTTATAGGATACGTCACTGCCAACTCCCCATATGCGATCTAAAATAACTTCTCGCGTCAATACATAGCCTATGTTCTGAAGAAATAAATCAAGAAGCTGATACTCCCTCTGGCTGAGGATAATCTCTTCCTGATTTCGAAATAATTGATGGGAACTCCGGTTTAATGAAAATGTTCTGAATGCCACAACATCCGATTGAATAGGAGCAAAATTGCGCCGTTTCAAGGAACGAAGACGCGCGAGTAATTCATCCATCTCAAAAGGTTTCGTTATGTAATCGTCCGCTCCGGCATCCAAACCGACAATCTTGTCTTGTAG
>NZ_JBFTQB010001212.1:0-1471 GCF_056398785.1 Paenibacillus sp. 01T422
ATCAGGGGGAACAGGATCTGACTTCCCATGTAAACTTTAGTGCGCTGCAATTAGCAGCGCGGCAGAATGGTTTTGTAGACTGCCGGCTTCAGACGCAAAGGGAGTTCCTAGTGGAATGTGGCATTTTGGAAAGGTTGCAAAATCATTACGATCCCAATCCCTTCAGTGATGTTTCTAAGCGCAATAGGGCTATAAGACAACTGCTTCTTAGCGATCAAATGAGTGAACTGTTCAAGGTTCTTATTGCAGTGAAATGAAAAAAGGTGAACCGATGGACAACCATCGGCTCACCTTTTTGTTTGTTGTTGTTATCGTACTAAACGGACATTTTGAAAAATGACCAGTACGTAAACCCACTGAAGGAAATGATCATGTATCCCCAGAACAACAATATGTAAGTTCGTTCTGACAAGCGCATATAGCCTAGAATGACGAATACAGCTGTTTGGAAAAAGAAAATCAGAGACATAGGTATCATATCGCCAGCTAAACTCATCAGTGCGATAACAAGTGTCCAAAAACCTAGAACCCGAAACATGCGATCCATTCTCGTAACATCCCCCTCTCGTACCACGTTGCACTTTAACTACAACACATTATACCTTTTGAACAGAACAGTGTAAACCGTCAAACGGTGACGAAATTGCAAACATTTCATCATATAGATGTAGTATGCCTTTTTATCGGAATCCCATGTATGAGTGTCAAAAAAATTGGCAATACCATTTAGTATCAAATAGATTCTATGAACTCTAGTACGGGCATAGAAATAGTAATAATGGCACGAATCAATTTATACACGGGTACTCACGAATTGATTCTTCTTTATTCATACTGGAAGATGGGCCTCCTCATTAGGGTTCACCTCTTTCAGTTCGTTGCATCTGTACATTATGTTAGGAGGTTTAACCTTATGTCGGCTATAAGACAAGATGCTTGGAGCGATGAAGACGATTTAATCTTAGCGGAAGTGACTTTGCGTCACATTAGAGAAGGAAGCACGCAATTATCTGCGTTTGAAGAAGTTGGGGAACGTATTGGACGTACGGCTGCAGCATGCGGATTTCGATGGAACAGTTTTGTGAGGAAAAAATACGAAGCAGCCATCCAGATTGCGAAAGCGCAGCGTCAAAAAAGAACACAGCTTAAGAAACATGCTGCTGTATCCATCTCAGGATCATCTTCCATTGGTCTATTGGATGCACCGGAAATGTCAACGGGCAAAACAGAGGCTTTTACAGAAGAAACGTTATCTATTGATGCAGTGATCAGGTTCTTGAGACAATGGAGAAATACGTATCAAGATATGAGTCGTCATATTAAAAACTTGGAAAAAGAACTGCAGGACAAAGAAGACGAACTAGATAGACTTGGCAGAGAAAATAATAAGCTGAATAAGCAAGTGAACGAAGTTGAAACGGATTATCGGGTTGTAAATGATGATTACAAGGCGTTGATTCAAATTATGGCC